>CAZKNE010000117.1:0-6185 GCA_964554005.1 uncultured bacterium
CGGTTCGGGCAACATCGAGGTGTTCAAGCTCTTGGTCAAATACCCACAAGGTGGCGAGAAGCAGCTGATCAAGTCGCTTCTGGGCCGCGAGGTGCCGCCTCCGCCAGGGCTTCCGATGGATGTTGGCGTGGTCGTTCAAAATGTGGGGACTGCGGCGGCAATTGCGGATGCTGTGTTCGAGGGCAAGCCGCTCATCGAGAGGGTAACCACGGTGACCGGCAGCGGCGTCAAGGACCCCAAGAACCTGTTGGTGCGTGTGGGGACGCTAGCGTCGCAGCTGATTGAGCAGTGCGGCGGCTACAATGGCAAGATCGGCAAGATCATATTCGGTGGGCCGATGATGGGCATAGCGCAGAGCACAGACCAGGTTCCCGCCTGCAAGGGCACGTCCGGCGTGCTGGTGCTGACCACGGACGATACCACTATCCGAGAGCCCGACCCATGCCTCAGATGCGGCAGATGTGTCGAGGCCTGTCCAATTCACCTCAGGCCGTATCTACTCGGATCGCTCGTGGAGAGCGAGCGCCTCGACGACGCCGAGGCCGAGTCGGTGCTCGACTGCATCGAGTGCGGCTCCTGTGCGTTCGTGTGCCCCGCATCTCGGTGGCTGGTTCACCTCTTCAAGAGCGCCAAGGCGCAGATCATGGCCAAGAAACGCAAGAAATAGCACCGATGCTGACCAACTTTTCAAGGGACAAGAGGCTGTCCAGGAGGACGTGAAGTGAAATTCTTCGTCGATACCGCTGACGTTTCCCAGATCAGAAGAGCGAGGGAGATGGGACTCGCGGATGGCGTAACAACCAACCCGTCTCTGGTCTCAAAGACTGGCCGAGCCTTTAAGGAGACCCTTGCCGAGATCTGCGAGATCGTTCGGCCTGGCCCTGTCAGTGCCGAAGTCATAAGCCTCGAGGCGGACAAAATGGTTGCCGAGGCGCGGCGGCTTGCCAAGATAGCGGACAACATAGTCGTCAAGGTCCCCATGACCAGCGACGGGATGAAGGCAGTTCGCATCCTTCAGGGCGAGGGCATAAGAACTAACGTAACGCTGATCTTCTCCGCCAATCAAGGCCTTCTGGCGTGCAAGGCCGGCGCCTCGTTTATCTCGCCCTTTATCGGGCGGCTTGACGACATAGGCCACACCGGTATGGAGCTAGTTGCCGAGCTCCTTGAGATAAAGGGCAATTACGGCTTTGAGACCCAGGTCATCGTCGCCAGCATTCGGCACCCAGAGCACGTCAAGCAGGCGGCTCTCTTGGGCGCGGACATCGTAACCATACCATTTGCGGTCATGGAGAAGCTCTTCCGGCATGCGCTTACTGATGTCGGCATCGAGCGTTTCCTCGCCGACTGGGAAAAAGTCCCCGACAAGAGCTTCTAGTTTAGGGCATCGCTCTTTTTGGCCAGCAGGCGAACGGCAGATGACTGAGTGCAAGTTAAGCATGTCCTTCATTTCTCGCTATGTTCTCTCACGACGCAACTCAATAGTAGCTGATTTGTTTTCCCCGTAGAAGCTGGGGGGATTTTTTCTTACAATTGTTTTTAGAACTTAACGGAATGACACTAAGGAGGCGCTTCAAATGCCAATTTTTGAATACCATTGCGACGATTGCGGCAAATCCTTCGAGGCGCTCGTCTCTCCAGGCGAGCAGGTATCTGAGTGCAGACTTTGCCGAAGCGAGCACATCAGTCGGAGATTTTCATCCTTTTCAACCAGAACTGATAGCTACACCTCATCGGACGGGGACTCTTCTGTAGTCTCAGGCTGCGACGCCTGCAATCTGGGCGATTGCTCTACATGCCGCAGCTGACGCAATGCCTCAAGCCAAAATCGACAGTATCATTTTCGACATGGACGGAACGGTTGTGCTGGCCAGGGACATCGCCATCCAATCTGTGCACCGTGGCACAGAAGAGATCTTTTTGGAGCTGGGCATCGACGCTGCGCTCCCTACCAGAGAGCGAATCCTTGACAGCATAGGTAAGCCATCGCCTGAGTACTTCGCCTCGCTATTTCCCGATCTTGCGACCCCAGTCAGAGGCAGAATCCAGCAGCGAATATATCAACTTGAGGCGAACCTACTCGCCGAAGGGGCTGGGTCATTCGCGCCAGGCGCACCCGGTGCGCTTGTCAAGCTGCGTCGGATGGGCCTCAAACTTGGCCTCGCCAGCAACTGCGGCGTGGGATTCCTCAAAGGCAACATCGATGCGTTCGGGCTCGACAAATACTTCGACATGGTCCTATGTAGCGGCATGCGTGGCTACCCGCCTAAGGCGGCTCTGTTGAGGGAGATACTCGCTGAGTTCCGCTCTAAAAGGGCGATGATGGTCGGAGATAGGTCTTACGATATTGAGGCCGCAACTGAGTGCAAGATGATTCCGGTCGGCGTCAGTTATGGCTACGGCGCTCCGGGTGAGCTTGAGAAAGCGGAGCTTGTCATAGACAACCTCAACGAGCTGCCCAGTATGCTTGACGGCTCCAAGTCTGAAAGCCAACTCACCGGAAACGCCCATGCAAGTTGAACGCCTTACGGTAGGCCCCCTCGATGTCAACTGCTATATCCTATGGGACGACACCTCGCATGAGGCGATAATCATCGACCCCGGGGCGGAGCCCGACCGCATACTCGACACCGTCAGGAGCATCGGGCTTACTGTCAAGATGATCGTCAACACCCACGGCCACATCGACCACACAGGCGCAAACAAGGAGATCAAAGAAGCGCTTGGCTGTCCCATATTGATGCACCAAGACGACCTTTATCTTTTGAACGACGACGGCGGCATCCCAATTGCGGAGCTCATCGGCGCCTCGAGCTCTCCGCCCCCCGATCGAACGCTTGTGGATCGCGAACGGCTTACGTTGGGCAAGACCGAAATCGAGATCATTCACACACCCGGCCACACACCGGGCAGTGTGTGCCTTCTTGCGGATGGGACTCTCTTTACAGGCGACACGCTCTTTGTCTCCGCCCTTGGCCGAACCGACCTTCCAGGCGGTTCACAGAGCCAGCTTTTGCAGTCGATCGAAAAGCGACTTCTGATCCTTCCCGACGACACAATTGTCCTCCCAGGCCACGCCTACGGCCCCCCACAATCGACTATCGGGCAAGAGCGCCAAACAAACCCCTTCTTGGCGTAGGCGGTCCGCATCCGATGACCAAAACCTCCACCCAATCAAACTCGTCCCCCGAGCAATTTGGCTCTTGATACCATAGCACTCAATCACTATATTTATGGTTGAGGCGCACTGGCCGGTCCGCACGTGCGCTTTTGGGTTTGACGCTGCCAAGATGTCGCGACGAATAGGCTGCAAAAGCTCTAAAAGGGAGGAGTCAGCGATGAGAAGATTTCTTGTTACGGTCTTGTTGGCGGCCATTTTAGGACTGCCTTCTTGCTCGCCGGCGATGCAATTCGAGACGTTCACTAACGTCAACGTCATCACCAAAGCGATACTTATCGATGGCCCGTTCGTCTGGGCTGGCACGGACGGCGGCCTAGTCCGGTGGTGCATGACAAGTTGCTCAAGCGACATATTTACGACGTCAGAAGGACTTGCTAGCAATCATGTTTTCTCCCTTGCCCTCGACCTATCGGGTGGCGTCTGGGTGGGCACTTTTGGAGGTGCAAGCAGAAACGACAGAGAGACTTGGTCTAGATTCGACGACAATTCGCACCTCATTAACCCTAGGGTCGAGGCGGTATTTACATCCAGTGATGGGAGAGTCTGGTTCGGGACGGCCGGTGGCGTTACCGTCTTCGACTGGGAGAGGTTTGAAAGCTACACTGTCCAGGACGGACTCGCCGACAACTGGGTCAAAGATATTACGGAGTGCGCTGGTATTCTTTATTTCGCGACGGGGAACGGAGTGTCGGTCTATGACGGCTCGTCTTGGCAAAGGATGAGCACTGCCGACGGCCTTCCCAGCAACGACATCAGCTGCTTGACAGCCACTGCCAATCGCGTTTTCGTCGGCACCCACGGCTCCGGCGTCTGCCTCTTCGATGGGAACGCGTTTCAGCTCTTCACACCGGATGATGGCATTCAGGGTTCGGTCATCGCTGATCTTTATGCCGACCCGAGGGGCTATGTGTGGGCGGCAACCGAGCTTGGTGTCTCCGTTTGGACAGACCCTGGTTGGCTCTCTTTTAGCTATTTAGATGGTCTGCCCGACGATCAGCTCCTGTCGATCGCGGCCGACTCCGATGGGAACGTTTATGTCGGAACGGCAGCAAACGGGCTTTGGTGCTGGTATCAGGGCAATGCTCTCTCTCTCGTTTCTCCTGAGTGCCTGCTGGACAATCAGGTCCACTGCGTAACTCCTACCTCCGATGGAAGCGTCTGGTTTGGCTGTGAAGAAGGGCTCTCAGTCCAAACGGACGGGCTTTGGCATTCGTATCGTGATGTTGCAGGCAAGCCACTTGGAAAGGTCAACGCGATCGTCGAGGCCCCGGGCGGCCAAGTCTGGCTCGCCACTGACCTGGCAGGCCTTGCCCACTTTGACGCTGGTCACTGGTTTTTGCTCAACTCTGACGATGGTCTTTGCAGCAACACTGTGCATTCGCTCGCCATACTTGGGGACATACTGTTGGCTGGGACCGACGAAGGCCTGTCTGCTTATGACGGAGCGAGATTCTACTCCCTGACCCCTGATGACGGCCTGCCCTTTGCGTCAATCGACGCGCTCGCTATCGATCCTGAGGGAAGGATCCTGATGGGAAACAACTCCACCGAAGGAGGCCTCGTCATCCTTAGCAGCTCACAGTTGACGCATTACACGGTCGAGGACGGCCTGCCTTCCAACAGCATTTATTCAATAAATGCCGACCGAGAGCACGTTGTCTGGATCGGCACCAGCCTGGGAGCGGTTCGCTGGGATGCTGAGGGGATCACGACGTTCGGCAAGGCGGAAGGGCTTATCAACTTCGTAGTAACAGCCATCACCTATGACCCTTCTGGAGACGTTTGGCTCGCAACCGCAGGCGGCGTCTCACGCTATGATGGCAACTGTTTCGAGAACTTCACACAGGCGGAAGGCCTAGCGGACAACCGTGTCCAGGACATCACCCAGAGCAATCACGGCGACCTGTGGCTCGCGACACTTGGTGGCGCAACGAGAATACAGTTCACATCCGCAGCAGAGCCGCAGATCGATGTCTCCGTCTCAAAACCCAGCTACAAACCAGGGGAAACTGTCGCGTGTGCCGTATCGCTCTCAAACCCCGGCAAGACAAGAGCCCTGGACATCTACATTGGCCTCATAACCCCAAACGGCGTCTTATACTCATTCACAGCCGACGGTCGATGGCTCAAGGACGATGTGAGGCCCTGGGCTCAAGACATAACAATCCCCTCGGGCGCCAACATGGTCATGGACCCGTTAGTCTCGATTCATCTGCCGTCATATTACCCCTTGATCGTCGAACCAGGCAGCTACGCGTTCGCGGCCGCGATTTCAGATGCCTCGACCTCGCAATTTATCGGAGCACCAACTGTCGCGACCTTCCAGTTTACTGACTGATAGGCAGGTTGGCCTGGGCCAAACCTGCGCTTCGGGCGGAGAGCCAATCCGCAATCCGCAATCCACAATCCGGAGTCCTTCCGCCTTTATTGCTGTCGGACAGGCTGGAAAGCCCGTCCTACACTCGTTTCATCCTTCCACTGCCAACTGCCAACCGCTAACTGCCAACTACTTCGTAAACTGCCACTCGCAGGACGCGATGTTGCTGGCAAAGTCCGTCGTGCCCGCGTGGGTGCATGCCGCGAACCAGCGATACGTCCCCGCGGGTAAGTCCGGCAGCGTGAGGCTGAATGGCTCGTAGCGCAGGCATCTGTACGCCGGTATGTCAAGGTTGGACAGGAACGGCGTCATCGACATGCCGAACGACGGATAGAACAGCAGCTCCTCAGACGGCATCTCAAGAGCGATGTAAAAATCCACCGTCCGCGCCTCGCTTTTGGCCACCAGGTCGATTGATAGTGTCATAGAATCCCCGGACGAGTAGTTGGTTTCGTTCGTCGCAATATCCAGGAAAATCCCCGGGCTGCCCTCACCCCTGTGAAGCGAAAACACGCCCCGATCTGGCCCGGTCCAACCGGCCGTTGCCACCCAAATGTCGTCCTGTGAATCAATCAGCACATCCGGGATCCACAGCGAACCGTCGCCGGCGAGTCAGGCCGCCTTCCG
>CAZKNE010000117.1:6195-6642 GCA_964554005.1 uncultured bacterium
AGCGTAGTATCCCCAATTGTCGCCGTTAAACACCAGAATCGCGAGACGGTCATTAGCACGGCATTCTCCCGTGCTCGCAAGCTCACCAGCGCTTGAAATGAAGATGGGCCCGTAGCCGTAGGCCGGATATCCCTCAGGCGGCCCCGCGTAAACGAACTCATCGCCCTCCAACCTCTCGATTCCATTGGTAAGATACAGCGGGTCCTCGTCAACTCGCCCAAACCATATCGTTCCGTCGGGTGCTTCAGCCACAGTCCCTAGTCGCCCGGGGAACTCCCTGAGGATGTTCCCGGTGTCGTCCATTTCATATAAGCAGCCGTCTAAGCCGCGTTTCCGACAGAACCAGATGTGACCCTCGCTCGACACGAACAGGTCACGGATGGCGCCGCTGTAGACCGGGTATGGGATGCGGAACCGTTGGCTCTGTCCGGTCTCAGGATCATACCA
>CAZKNE010000118.1:0-6606 GCA_964554005.1 uncultured bacterium
AAGCAGCCGCATAAGCCCTATTTCCGCGTTGTAATGACGCCGGGATGCAAGGCGCCAGGCATGGACGGTGAGATCGCAATGATCGTGGACCTCGACAACTGGACGACATACGTGATCGGTTCCGACTACTTCGGCGAGAGCAAGAAGGGCATGCTCCGCATGTTGAACGATTACGTCTATCTCCAGGGCGGTCTGGTGATGCATGCTGGCTGCAAGGAGATCACCGTTGGCAACGAGCGCATCGCGATGGGCATTTTGGGCCTTTCAGGGACAGGCAAGACGACGACAACGTTCAGCAAGCAAGGCGAGCTGACCAGGCCAATTCAGGACGACATGATCGCCATCTGGCCAGATGGCGAGATATCGATCACGGAGAACGGCTGCTTTGCCAAGACATGGGAGCTTAAGGAAGAGGCAGAACCGACCATCTATCACGGGACTGTCAACCCCGCCGCGTGGCTCGAAAACGTCTATTTCAATGAGGACGGAACGTTTGATTTTGCTAAGCTGCACCTCACCCCACAGGACGTCAAGCGTCTGAAAGACATCCTCATCGCGACTGTCGCCTCAGAGGAGAACGTCGAGAAGTACATCAACGGCGAGGTCAAGCATGAGGACGTCGTTGATGAGAACGGTATCCCGGAAGATGGCTGGGACTTCGTTGTCTGGACGCAGAACGGTAGATCGATCATTCCCATGCACGCAATCAAGGACGCTGCCGACCTGTATGACATTCCGCCGCTTCGGTCACTAGGCATCCTCAACAGAGATGAGGGCTCCGACGCCGCAATGCCGGGGATCGTTCGCTTCACCTCGCCGCTTCGTGCCGCCGCCTACTTCATGCTAGGTGAGACCTCAAAGACTTCCGCGGCAGGAAAGGAAAGGGGTAAGACACGATCACCGTTCACGCAGCCGTTTTTCCCGAGGACATTTGGGCTGATGGCTGAGCGTTTCAGCGAGCTGGTGAAGAAGCTTCCGGGACTGACAACTTGGTTGATGAACACTGGGTACGTTGGCGGTGACCAGAAAGACCGGGAGCAGGGGAAAGCTCTAAAGGTGATGATTCGCCACTCATCGGCAATGCTCGAGGCTATGATCCGCGACGAAGTAAAATGGAAGACAGACCCGGACTTCGGGTATGAGATCGTCGATGTCGATGCCCCTGAGAACGCGAAACTCCTCGAGAAGGTTCCGGCGGAAATACTCAACCCGAAGCTCTTCTACGAGAAGAATGGGCGCCTCGATGAGTATAACGCCTGGGTCAGGCAAATGAAGGCAGACAGGGCGGAGTTCCTGAAGAAATACAACGTTCCACAGGAAATCCAAGACCAACTGTAGAGCGCAAGACATTCAAGTAATGACTTCTAGCAGAGGGCGGGCGCTCAAGAGGGTGCCTGCCCTTTTTGCTGTGCGGGGTAGGGCATGGTGCGAGTAACTTGGTTTGGACATTCCTCAGTTGGGTATCGAACTGACCGAGGCCTGTGCCTCTGTGATCCGGTCGACGACAAGCGACTCGTGAGCGCAGAGACCAAATTCTTCGTGGGCAAAGGGGAGCTTGATCGCCTGAATGACCGCATCGGCACGGTGGAGGTCCTGTCGCGAGGGCAAGAGTACGATGTGGGGTGAAAGGGAGCAACCATCCCTCATTGTGTTGGCAGTTTCTGCAACTTTAGCGTTGACTCTGCACGGGCACACAAATACATTCCAAGGTTGGTTACTATGACATCAAGGAGACCGCATAATTTGACCGACAAGCAGGCCGTCTGCTCCTTTTGTGGCAGAAGTAGAAACCAGGTAAAAAGCCTTGTAGGCGGGCAATCTGCCTATATCTGTGACGAGTGCGTCAGGACTTGCAGCGAGATTCTAAGGCGAGATGAGTCTCTGAGCGGGACGCTGCCCGTGCTTCGGGCTCTGCCTAAGCCCGTTGAGATGAAGCATCAGATCGACGAATACGTCATCGGCCAAGAGAAGTCTAAGAAGATACTGTCCGTAGCGGTCTATAACCACTACAAGCGGATTAACTCCAACGCCAGCACGTCTGACGTGGACCTGACCAAAAGCAACATCCTGCTGATTGGGCCAACTGGGGTAGGAAAGACGTTGTTAGCTGAGACGCTGGCCAGAATCCTGAAGGTTCCGTTCGCCATCGCCGACGCGACTACGCTTACCGAGGCGGGTTACGTGGGCGACGATGTTGAGAGCTTACTCCTAAAGCTTATCCAAAATGCGGATTTCAACATTAAGGCGGCGGAGCGTGGCATCATATATATCGATGAGATAGATAAGATCGCGAGGAAATCAGAGAACGTCTCGATCACGAGGGATGTTTCGGGTGAGGGGGTGCAACAGGCGCTTTTGAAGATCGTTGAGGGCACTCTGGCCGGGGTCCCGCCTCAGGGCGGACGAAAGCATCCGCATCAAGAGACGTTGAGCATAAACACACGCGACATTCTGTTCATCTTTGGCGGCGCGTTCAACGATCTAGAGAAGATTGTTGCAAGACGTGTGAGAAAGAAACGGATGGGGTTTGGCGGTAATGTGCATGCGAACCAAGAGACGAGCCCTTACGAACTGTTGTCGCAGGTTGAGTCTCGGGATTTGGTTAAGTATGGTCTCATTCCTGAGCTTGTCGGTCGGATGCCGGTCATGGCTGTCTTGCACGAGCTAGAGGAGGATGCCCTTGTTCGGATACTGGATGAGCCAAAAAACTCTCTTGTTAGGCAATATCAGCGGCTGTTTCAGATGGATGGCGTCACCCTCCGCTTCACCGACAGCGCGTTGCGTGAGATAGCCAGCGAGGCAATGAAGCGCAACACGGGGGCACGAGGGCTTCGCGCGATCCTTGAGTCGATTATGTTAGATGTGATGTATGAATTGCCATCTAGCAAGCGTGTAACCGAGTGTGTCATAACGCGGGGCGTCATATCTCAAAACCGCAAGCCAACGCTTCTGAGGAGCAAGGCGGGCTAGTGCGCACTTCGCTAGATGCACAGCTACATAAGGCTACCGGGGTGCCGTCGTGACGATGAAAAGCATGACTGGTTACGGGCAGGGGAGTTTCACGATTGAGAACGTGGAGGTAAGAGCCGAGATTCGGTCAGTCAATTACCGCTTTCTTGATGTCTCAGTGAGAACACCTCCGGGGTTCATGAAGTATGAGCAGAAGATTCGAGACCTTGTTTCGGGACGTATAAGGCGCGGGAAGGTTGATATCTTCATCTCGGCGCCGGCAACCTTGACAGGCTCGACAAAGGTTTCTGTCGATGAGGGTCTCATGGCCGATTTTGTGAAGACACTGAGGCGTCTTGCTGAGAAGCATGGGCTTTCTGGCGATGTCGGGCTGGAAACGCTCGCCAGCTTCAGGCCAGCGTTTTCGGTGGAAACGACGCCGGACACAAAGGAAGTCTGGAACCCAATCAGGAATTGCATCATGCAGTCACTCGACCAGCTGGTCCAGATGCGCAATAAAGAGGGCTCAAGCCTTGAGACTAAAATTGTCGAGCAAATTACTGCTCTTCACGAGGACTTAAAAGAGCTGGAGCGCAGCTTCACTGGAAGCGAGCAACGGATACGGGACAGGGTGCTTGACTTCGTCCGCAAACAATGTGATATGGCGGAGATTGACAGCGACCGGCTTGAGCAGGAGGTCGCTCTGCTGCTGGTGAAGTCCGATGTTTCGGAGGAGATGGCTCGGTTGGCCAGCCACCTGAATCAATTTGAGACGTTGAGCAAGTCTGAATCGGCTGTGGGCAAGCAATTGACGTTTGTCTCCCAGGAGATGCTTCGCGAGGTCAATACGATCGCGGCCAAATCGCAGTCCAAAGAGGTCGCGGCTCGCACTATCGAGATGAAGTCGCGCATCGAGATCATCCGCGAACAACTGAACAACATTGAGTAACAAAGATGCGGCGGGAATGCCGGATGAACTTTTTGAGCACGACGCGGGGGCTGTGGCCGAGGACAAGATGAACGAGGTGCCAAAAGCAAGCGGCGAGGAGTCCGGCAACGCTGTTACTAGGATCATAGATATCCCCGCCACCAAAAGCGACTTCGTGGGCGTCTATCTGCTCAAGTCCAAGACGCTTGCCGAGAGCAAGAGCGGGGCGCCATACCTGAGGCTTCGGCTGAGCGACAAGAGCGGCGAGATCGATGCCTTTGTTTGGGAGAATGTTGGAAGCACCGAATCCGCCATCAGGCGAGGTCAAGTAATAAAGCTGAAGGGCAGGCTCAACATTTATCAACAAAGACCGAATGTTAAGGTCCTTAAGTTAAGGCCAGCTCTAGAGGATGAGTACGACGTCAGCGAGATCGTCGAGGGCCCAAAGACGAGCCTGGATGATCTCTTTACAGTAGTAACAGAATCCATCCAGAAGGTTACAGATCCGGATTACAGAGCCCTCCTGGAAGATGTTTTCTCGGACGAGAAGTTTGTCGCGAAGTTCAGAATAGCTCCTGGCGCTAAGGCGATTCACCATGCCTACCCTGGCGGGCTTCTGGAGCATACCGTCTCACTCCTGCGGCTCGCCTCATCCGTCATCGAGATATACGGCGACCTTGATGCAGACCTGCTCATCACAAGCTGCATTTTGCACGACATAGGCAAGATGGAGGAGTACAATAGCGACCTAGCGGTGGAGCGGACGACGGAGGGTCGGCTTCTGGGGCACATCGTGCTCGGTTTGCTGAAATTGCAGAGCTACATCGAGAAGCTCGATAGCTTCCCCTCGGAGAAGTGGCGGAAGCTGCTTCACGCCTTGATAAGTCATCACGGGAGCCTTGAGTGGGGCTCGCCTCAGGTGCCGATGACGCTCGAGGCGATAGTGCTTCACTACATCGACAATCTTGACGCCAAACTCAGCCAGTTCCGAACGGTCTCGGAGAAACACAAGGACCCCAATTTCGAGGGTTTCACGACCTATGACAGGTTCCTTGAGCGGTATGTGTATTTCGGCGATCGTTTGAGCAAGACCGAGGATGGACAACAGTGAAGGTGCCGCGTATCGTAACCGTTAACGGTGTCGGGAAGCACGTCGCAGAAGAGGTCTCGATCCGAGGCTGGGTGTATAACAAGCGCTCCAGTGGGAAGATAAGGTTCATCTTAGCTCGCGACGGCACTGGTATAATCCAGTGCGTTCTCGCCAAAGGCGAGGTGAGCGGCGAGACATTTGACAAGTTCGATTTGCTCACGCAGGAGACATCACTCATTGTAACCGGCGTGATAAATGAGGATAAGCGTGCTCCCTTAGGATATGAGCTTCTGCTCAGGCGCATTGACATTGGTCAGATCGCCAAGAACTACCCGATAACGCCCAAAGAGCACTCAATTGGGTATCTTCTGGAAAGACGACACCTCTGGATGCGCTCCGCTCGGCAGAGCGCTATCCTTAGGATTAGAGCGTCGGTTGTTAAGGCTGTAAGGGATTTCCTGGATAGCGAAGATTTCGTGCTCGCTGACACCCCCATCTTCACGCCGACATCGTGTGAAGGGGCGAGCACACTGTTTGAGACTAAGTATTTCGACGAGACCGCCTATCTCTCGCAAAGCGGGCAGCTTTACAACGAGGCAACGGCAATGGCTCTGGGCAAGGTGTATTGCTTTGGTCCAGCCTTTAGGGCTGAGAAATCCAAGACGAGGCGCCATCTCACGGAGTTCTGGCAGGTGGAGCCGGAGGCGGCCTACTACGACCTCAATGATATGGCCGATCTCGCTGAGCGTCTGCTGGTTTACGTTGTGAGATGGACTCTAGACAAAAGGTCAAGAGAGCTCCAGTCGCTTGAGCGAGATACTAGTATCCTCGAGAATCTGGCCGTGCCATTCCCTAGAGTCACTTATGACGAGGCGCTCGAGATGCTGAGGAGGAATGGCCTCGAGGTGGAATATGGCTCGGACTTCGGCGCTCCAGAGGAGACAGCATTGAGCAATCAATTCGACAGGCCTGTTTTCGTCACTGATTACCCGCTCAAGGCGAAAGAGTTCTACATGAAGGAACATCCTGAGAACCCCGACCTCGTGCTCTGTTTCGATGTTCTGGCTCCAGAGGGTTACGGCGAGATAGTTGGCGGTAGCCAGCGCGTGGACGATGTGGCGATACTGGAGCAGCGGCTCAAGGATTTCAACCTGCCACGGGAGCCTTTGGAGTGGTATCTTGACTTGAGAAGATACGGAAGTGTCCCGCACAGTGGCTTTGGGATGGGGATCGAGCGGACGGTAGCCTGGATATGTGGCATCAAACACATCAGAGAAGCGATACCCTTCCAAGAACCATATATAGGCTCACGCCATAGGTTGAGCAAGAATGGTTTCAATGATAGAGGTTTTTGGAGTAGGGAAGACCTTCAGCCGAAATGCGCTCGGCCTCTGGGATATCTCATTTGCCGCGCACAAAGGCCAGCTCATGGCCATAACCGGCCCGGCCGGCTCAGGCAAGACAACACTCCTACGTATTGTCTCAGGCCAACTGAGGCCCACTGAGGGCCACGTGCTAGTTGACGGCGTCAATCTTGCCGGAATCCCTCAGAAAACGCGCAGCCTGATACTGGGACGGACGATCGGTGTGGCCCCAGCAGAGCCGCTTTTCCTCACCAAGGCACCTGTAATCAAGACCA
>CAZKNE010000119.1:0-6602 GCA_964554005.1 uncultured bacterium
GCAAAGAGGGCGAGTTGGCTTGGTGGGAGAACGTTGGAAGCAAGGTTTGGATATCTGGCGTGTCGATAGCGCCGCTTGGCGGCGTTAGTCCCGAGGGATACGGAACTAGTCAGTATGGTGAGGGTCAGCTGTTCTTCGGCTGTTGGGATGGCAACATCTACAGGATAGCCAATAGGGGCTTCAACACCCCGCCCGTGCTGACCGATCCTTCAGTCTCACCTTCGATCGGCGACAGCGACCAATCGTTCCGCTTCGGTGTGCACTTCTTCGACGCGGATGGCGATGAGCCGCTGGACGCGAGCGTCTATATCGACGGCGAGGCTCACTCTATGGTGTTCACTGGAGTTGGCGTCCCCTCGAGTGGTGAATACGAATACTATACGGACTCCGCGCTGTCCAAGGGCGGGCACACCTATTACTTCGAGTTCACGGATGGCAATTGGGTAGGTAACACTCCCGTATTGCTGCCGGCAGCTGCGCCTGAAGACCAGTTTTCGGGCCCGATCATTGACAACAAGCCGGACCTGACTAATCCAGGAGTCGATCCGGTGTACGGCGACTTCAGCCAGGAGCTTGTCTTCTCGGTTGATTTCTCTGACCCTGACGATGATCCGCCGGTCTCGGCGCTCGTCTATATCGACGGGAAGGCTCATGCGCTTTCTGAGCCTACCGGCGAGGGCCAGACGCCGTTCAATGGCACCTATACCTATGCTACGACTGGTGCGGAGCTGGGCGTGGGCAACCATACATACCACTTCGAGTTCGAGTACTCCGTCAATGAATGGGTTAAGAGCCCAGTGGTTGGTGAGCTGAGTGACCTGACCGTCAACAACTCCCCTGTCCTCGAAGACGGGACGGTAACACCCGAAGTCGGGGACACCGCCGATGATTACACCTACTCTGTCCATTACAAGGACATCGATGACCAGCCGCCAGCGAGGGCAAACGTCGTCATTGACGGTGTGCCTCACCAGATGTCGCTGTACAGCGATTTTGATTCGGACGGCACTTATCGATACATGATAGCGGGCGAGCTGGTGGGATATGGTTCTCACATCTATTACTTTGATTTCGAGGACACCGCGAGCGGGGCTACAATGCTGCCTGCGCCTCCTCTGGAGCCGTTCCACGGTCCTCAGGTCAATGCGGTCCCGACGCTTTTGGCTGGTCATGTCTCGCCGATTTCGGGCGACAGTGATGTCGACTTCGTCTTCTCTGTTCGCTACGCTGACCCCGATGGTATCAGGCCGAGCGAGGTGGCTCTCGTGCTAGATGGGACGCGGCACGATCTAATACTAGAGGAGGGCATCATTACCGATGGGCTTTACGCACGAACGATAAGCGGGACCCAGATCGGGCTAGGTGATGACCACTCCTTCTATTTTGAGGCAACAGATGACAATAGCTCATCGACAAGGTTCCCTGAGGACCCGAGTGAGTCGATAAGCGGTCCGGCGATCGTTGAGCCGGGGATTTACATCCCGTATTGGCAGGTCAGCAATTCGACAGGTCAGGACACGACTCTTGTGATTGGCAATGCGGGCAACAGTCAGCTCTCGTCGTCGGTGGACGTGGTTGTGCATCTGTATGCTGGACTGGGTGCGGAAGTTGACACAATATCACATACGATAGCGCCGGGCGAGCAGGTCAAGGTTGACCTTTCGGAGCGTTTTGATGATCAGTTGTCGCACTTTGGGTGTGCGAAGGTTACTTGGGACCGTGGCTCGATAGCGGTGTGGGCGATGATAAAGAATGCCGAGTCGCAGGCCGTCTCCATGACGCTCAAGGACCCGCAGATTAGGAGCTCCTATCTGCCCTACTGGCAGGTTTCGAGCGAGTCCACGATAGACACGTTGCTCGCCATAAGCAACATCGGTGGAGCTTCTGTTGACCTTCACGTCGATTTCTACGATTTCGACGGCAACTCGGTCGGTGCGACGACTTTCACTGTACAGCCTAGAGTGCTCCAGCCGCTCTGGCTCAGCGACGTCATCAACGATGCCGAGTCGGCTGGCTCTGCCGTTCTGAGTTGGGAACGCGGGATACTAGCGCTTTGGGGTATGATCGCGTCGGAGGATACCAGCAAGGCTTTTGAGGTAAGCTTCAATCAGCCATTTTCGCTGTCAGCAGACTTGCCGTATTGGGCCTACCAGTCTGGCGGCTCCGGGCGCAGCGGGCTCGTTGTTAAGAGCAATCCGAAGATGCCCCGGTTCTCAGAAGGCCTGTCAGAAGGCCTGGGCAACGACATCTCCCATCTCGTTGCGGGCTCGCTCTCGGGCAAGAAAGGGAAGCCCGTTGACCTTGATGCGATTCGGGAGGCTGCGCACAATGGATTTGCCCTGAGCTCTGGCTCCTTGGCTGTGGGGGCGCGGTCTTGGACCACCCAGACCAAGTCCGCATACAAGGCGCCGCCGGTGTTGAGCAGCTTTGCGATCTCGCCCGAGGCGCCAACGACTCTGGACGCCGTAACGTTCTCGATTGACTATTACGACGAGGACGGTGATCTGCCGCTCTTCGCGATAGTCGTGATCGATGACGACAACCGGGGGATGACGCTTGAGGAGGGCCAACCTTATGATGGTCGTTACTCATACCGGACATTCCTTACGGCGGGCGTGCATAGGTTCTATTTCACGTTCTCGGATGGCGAGACGTTAGTGCAGATGCCGGAGGGCACGCACTTCACCATCAGCGTGACTGGCGCCTCTCAGCAATTGGATACGTGGCTGGTAGTGACTAACCTGACGGAGAGCGCAGGCCCTGCAATTGTGAGTTTGTTTGACCTCAACGGCAACGTTGTGGGTGCTATCCAGACACAGCTTGGAGGCCTGTACAGTTCAGGGATGCTCAAGCTGAGCGAGACACCTGTCCTGCAAGGCAGCGGCAGTGGCACTATCTCAATGGGCGTCGGCAATCCACTCTTGAACGTCTGGGGTATCATCCACAGTGATACGTTCAACACCGGGTTCGCCATCAACTTCGAGTCGAGGCACAGCCAGTCGATGTTCATCCCGTATTGGTCGATCAATGATGAGTATGGTGTTGACAGCTGGATCTCGGTCACTAACAAGGGTGATGAAAACGGCGTCGTTGTCGTCAACTTGTTTGATAACATGGGCGAGCTCGTCGGGATAGCCGATCGCGAGATTGCGCCCAACAGCATGTGGTTTGTGAACGCCAGGGACATATTGTTCTCGAGCGCGACCAAGATAAACGGTCGAGGGACGGTCATTTGGGAAGAGGGCCAATACCTATTGTATGGTGCCATAACAGACCTTACCAACAGGACGAGTTATCCGTTGGCGTTTGTGCAGCCACAAGTTCACAAATAACATGAATTAGATATAGGCTAACTCAGCGAAGGGTGAGGTTCGTGATTGTTCCTCGCCCTTCTTTTTTGATTGAGGCGTTTTGCTTGCCGGTTTTTCGGGTGGGCACTTGGAAGGCCTATCAATATAATATGGTAGAGAACTCTGAACAAGAAGATGACGCAGATAACTGAGGCGCGGAGGGGGCACACAACCCCCGAGATGCTCCAGGTGGCCAGGGAGGAGCATCTGGACCCGGATGTGATAAGAGACCGTGTCGCATCCGGCCACATCGTGATTCCGTGCAATACATCCCGCGAGCACAGAAGGTTGTGCGGGATAGGCAATGGTCTGACAACCAAGGTCAACGCCAACGTCGGCACCTCCACCGACCGTATTGACGTCGAGCAAGAGGTGCAGAAGGTCAGGGTCGCTATTGAGGCCGGCGCTGATACAGTGATGGACCTGAGCACAGGTGGTGATCTTCGCGCGGTCAGGAAAGCGGTGCTGCGAGCGAGCGACGTCATCGTTGGCACGGTTCCCATCTACGATGCGGCGGTCTCGTCGGCCCGCTCGAGAGAGGGCGTGGTTCACATGACAGCTGACGATATGTTCGATGCGATCGAGACCCACTGCAAGGACGGCGTTGACTTCATTACCGTTCACTGCGGAGTTACTTGGGACGTTGTTCAGACGATGATAGACCAGGGGCGGTTGACGGACATAGTCAGCAGGGGTGGGGCGTTTCTGGCTAGCTGGATGCTCTTCAACGAGCAGGAGAGCCCCTTGTATGAGCAGTTCGATCGCCTGCTGTCCATAGCCAAAAAATACGACGTTTGTTTGAGCCTTGGCGACGGCTTGAGGCCCGGCTCGCTGGCCGACGCCACGGACCGCGGCCAGATAGCGGAGCTTCTAAAGATCGGCCAGCTGCATAAGCGAGCGCTCGAGGCCGAGGTCCAGTGCATGATCGAGGGCCCAGGGCACATCCCCATCTCGGAGATCGAGGCGAACGTCATACTCGAGAAGAAGCTCTGCGATGGTGCGCCGTTCTACGTGCTTGGCCCCCTTGTTACGGACATCGCCGCCGGCTGGGACCACATAACCTGCGCCATTGGCGGGGCGATTGCGGCAGCTGCGGGCGCGGACTATCTTTGCTACGTAACGCCGTCAGAGCACTTGGGTTTGCCGACGATTGAGGACGTTCGCGCGGGCGTCATAGCCACGAGGATAGCGGCACATGCAGCGGATATAGCGAAGGGCGTTCCCGGCGCCATCGACAGGGACCGCAAAATGGCCGAGGCGAGGGGCAACCTTGACTGGGGAAAGCAAAGGGAGGTCGCGCTTGACCCAAGTCGGTTCGACGAGGTCAGGGGGTTATCGCCGCCGCAGGTTGAGGATGTGTGCACAATGTGCGGTGAGTACTGTGCCATAAAGGGTTTAAGGTCCGTGCTGAAAAAGGATAGAAAGTAGGTTGCTCCTGCGTTGTGCGGGACCGCATCAGCGAGCTAGACAGTCTGGCGTGCGAGATCGGGTATCCACTGCTCTGCGACTCTCATTGCGGCTTTCTGCTTTCGTCGTCTGGCACGGTCTTGAAGCGTGAGGACTGACCGAGGGAAATCCGTTGGCGATTTCTAGGTGTCTGAGCAACCAACGCATCTTGTGATGAAGAGGCCGTAGTGTCGTTAGGTCAGCTTATCTCGGACGCATTCAATTGGTGGTGCTTGCGGGCCTCCCCTCAGGGCAAGGTCCTTGTATCGATCATCTTGATCGCCGTTTTTGTCTTGCTGCGGATGCTCGTTCTCAGTCTGATACACCAGCGTGTTACCGACACGACTGTAGCCTACGTGTGGCGTCGGAGGACAACGTCTCTGGTTACGGTGTTAGCCATAGCGCTCTTGGCCTGGCTCTGGTCGGACACGTTTCATTCGATAGCGACGCTGTTGGGGCTAGTGGCAGCAGCCCTTGTGCTTGCACTGAAAGACCTAGTTGCAAATATGGCCGGTTGGCTTCTAATCCACTCAAGGCGGCTGTTCAGAGTGGGGGACAGGATCGAGGTCTCGGGCCATACTGGGGACGTTATCGACATCAAGCTGTTCGAGTTCACGCTGGTTGAGGTGGGCAACTGGGTTGACGCGGACCAGAGCTCCGGGCGGCTCATCCACGTGCCTAACGGTAAGGTCCTCACCGAGCCGCTCGCGAACTACACAAAGGACTTCAATTATATATGGAACGAGCTTTCTGTCGTTATCACCTTCGAGAGCAACTGGCAGAAGGCCAAGTCGATTCTTGAAGACATAGCGACCCGCGTGCTGGCCGACACGTCGCAGGACGCCAGAAGACAGCTCAAGAAGGCGGCACAGCGCTACATGATATTTTTCCGCAATCTGACGCCGATCGTCTATATTAAGGTTCAGGAGAACGGCGTCAGGCTGACAATCCGCTACCTGACGCGGCCCAGGGAGCGCAGGACGACCGAGCACCACTTGTGGGAGGAGATACTCTCAAGGTTTGCGGAGCACGACGACATCGAGCTTGCGTATCCTACCGTGCGATACTACCAAAGGAGCGAGATCGACAGGCAGGCGCCGAGTCGCGGCGATTCCTCGAGGAAAGATGGACAGGGCTCAGGGAAACAGGGCAAAGCCCAGTCCTGACGTGCCGACCGGCGTCCCGAAAACCGAACGCGGCGAGGCGGGCAAGCGCTGTGTGCTTTCCATAGCGGGACTGGATAACACCGCCGGTGCGGGAGTTCTGGCAGACATCAAGACATTCGAGCTTTTCGACCTTTATGGCCTTGGCGTTCCCACGGCGATCACCGTTCAGACGCCGGATTCGGTCCTGGAGGTGTCGTGCAGTAGCGCTGGGCGGATGCGGAGGTCGCTCGAGGCAATGCTCGGTTCATGTAAGGTGCTGGGCATTAAGACGGGGCTTCTCTGCGACGAGGCGGCTATCGACGTGCTCTCGAGCGTGCTGAGCACTCGGTTCGAGGGCGTTCTCGTCGTGGACCCGGTGCTCCATTCATCGGCCGGCAAGCAATTGATAACGCCTCGTGGAAGGCTTGCGATGAGCGAGAAGCTCTTCTTGATGGCGGACGTCATCACGCCCAACATCGATCAGCCGACGAACCAACGCCGAAAATGCCCGCTCCAACAGCGGTCCGTTCTCACATCGAAACAGCGCGATGGTCCTGAAATCCGGTTCCTGCCCTTGGCATAAGTGTATGAATCCAACGTTCTCGCGACACTCGGCCGTTCAGTTGACTGTTGGCAGTTGGCAGTTGGCCGTCAATCCGCA
>CAZKNE010000120.1:0-6567 GCA_964554005.1 uncultured bacterium
CAACGTTGGCGGCCTGCTCAAGCCAGCTTCTCAGGCTATCCCGTGTCTCGATCCCCTCGTTGAGAAGGAAGTGCGCAACTCCGAGAATCCGCTCGATCTTCACCTTCCCATTCCAGCGTATCAAGGTCCTCAGGCCGACTGCATCGACAAGGGCAAGGAACCCGCTAGTCGTCCGCGCCTCGGGATGCCCTGCCCTCAGCGAATTGACGCGAGGCCTCACGATCGCGTCGTAGTTCATGCCTGATTGAAGGATGGCATCGACTATGATCGCACCGATGTGGTCGTGGGTCTGCGCCAGCGACTCATCGACCGCGAAATCAGGCAGCGAGCGGATGTAGCTCGCAAGCGAGCTGACTTTATGGCGTAATCCGTCTGAAATGTGCTTCATACTTGAAAGGATACAAAAGTCATAGAGAATTGAGCCGTGCAGGATTCGAACCTGCGACCCTCTGCTTAAAAGGCAGATGCTCTACCTACTGAGCTAACGGCCCATGGGCTTCTTTTATCTCAATGCGCCGTTTTTGCAACCCGAACCTTAGCGGGCCTCAAAAGCCGGTCGCGGAACTTGTAGCCGGGCTGGACCTCGCCAATGACGTGGTTGTCCGGCACCTTGTCACTTATCTCTTGACTTACCGCCTCATGGAGATTCGGGTCAAACTCCGTGCCAGTGCTACTTATGCGCTGTAGCCCGCGTTTTTTGAGGACATCGATCATCTGGTCGTGGACCAGCACGACCCCTTCTAGAAACGGGCCATCCTGCCCAACCTCTTTCGCCGCCGCAATAGCTCGCTCGAAGTTGTCGATCGTGGTAAGAAGCTCTCCCATCAGCTCCTCCTCACCATAGTGGGCGATCGCCTGCCTCTCCTTGGCCCAACGCTTCCTGAAGTTATCGAACTCGGCCTTCAGGCGCCGGAGGTCTTCAAGGTACTCATCTGCCTTTGCGGCCTTTTCTCTCAGTTCTTGGAGCTCTTCTTTGTAGATGCTCGTTCGGCGCTTGTCAGCCTTGAGAGGCTGGTCGTTGCTCTCCAACTCATCTGGACTGTCTATGTCTTGTTGCGTCATTTTTTCTGTCATGTCTTAGATCACGTCCAAGCAATGGTCACAGATCAAAATATCTTCTCGGCGATGCGCTGAAAGGCACCTGTCCTGTGCTCAGACACGTCCTCACCCGAAACTCTCGCAAATTCCCTGAGCAGGGCCTCTTGCTCCGCCGTCAGCTTCGCGGGGGTCTTGACCACCAGTTTAACCAGCATGTCCCCCCCAGAGTAAAAACCAGCCCCAGGCACACCCTCGCCCTCGATGCGCAACACTGCTCCTGTCTGGGTGCCCGGAGCCACAGTCAGCCTTCTGGACCCTCTCAGGGTCGGGACCTCTATCGTCGTCCCGAACACTGCTTGAACAAACGAGATTGGCTCCTCACACACAATATCGTTATCTCGTCTCTGGAAGAAGTCATGCTCCAGAACGTGGAACACAATATGCAGGTCCCCTGGCACCCCGCCAGGCGCCTCGTGTCCCTTCCCCTTCAGCGTTATGTAGTTGCCAGTTTCGACACCTGAGGGGATGTCAACGTGCACTTTCGTCTTCTTCCTTACGAGCCTCTTCCCCCTACAAACTCGGCACCTAGACTTCACAATCCTCCCAGACCCCCCGCATCGCGGACAGGTAGAACTAACCTGCACAAACCCAAGTCCAGAAAGCAGTGAGCCTTGCCCCCGGCAAGTCGGACACGTCACAACGTCGGCCGCAGATTCCGCGCCAGAGCCGCCGCAAGATGGACAAACGATTAGCCTGGTAACCTCTATCTCCTGGGCTTCCCCAAAGACGGCGTTCTTGAAAGATATGTCCAGATCGAATCGAGCGTCCTCGCCCCGGGGCACAGAACGCCTCCTCGAGCCAAAGCCGAAGCCGAAGAAGTCATCAAAAATATCACTGAAACTCGAGAAGATGTCCGTCGCGCTGGTGAAACCACGATACCCAGAGTTCTGAAGCCCCGCGTGGCCAAACCTGTCATAGATGCTGCGCTTCTCAGGATTGGTCAGGACTTCGTATGCCTCAGAAGCTTCTTTGAAACGAGCCTCTGCCTCGGGGTCATCGGGGCATCGGTCTGGGTGATACTTCAGGGCAAGCTGCCGGTAAGCCTTCTTCAGCTGGCTTGGAGTGGCGGTCCTTGCTACGCCAAGGACCTCGTAATAACACCTCTTAGTCATCAAAGCCCGTTAATGCTTAAAGTCAATGACCGGACGAGGCAGCATGCGCACCTGTGTCCATCGCGGGCTTGGTGGCAGGCTTGCCCTTGTCTGCTGAATCAGGCTCCGTGGAATGGTTGGGACTCTCAGTGACTTTAGTGCTCTTGCCGGTGTGCTTGCCACCAACCATGCTGTTGCGCCCATAATCGTTCACGTAAAACCCAGGCCCCTTGAATATCAGGCCCGGAGCCCCTATTAGGCGTTTGAGCTTGCCCCCACACTTAGCACAACGCTCCGGCCCTTTCTCATCCACACCATGAAGAACCTCGATGTGATTCTTGCAATTCTCGCATTCGTATTCGTAAAGAGGCATCAGTCACTCCCAGCCATTATACATATCTCAAAAACTCGGTCGGAGTGAGATATTCAACTGTAACCCAGCCGGACTTCTCACCCCACGTTCAATATAGAACCTAACTCGCCTTCTGTCAACAGTTGCGAGCCCCTCCAAATTGCCCCGACAGCTCTTACATTGTCCGCATGATTAACAAAAGCGCGTCAGATTCAGTTCCTAACGCTGCCTCCCCCCGGCGCACACGCTTCCGACACAACAAGTAAGCTGATTTATCCCGAATGATTGACAGATACGGCAATCGGACGGCCAAAAAACCTACGAGGCACGCTTCAGCCCCACGCCGCCAATCAGCAATCGCATCGGCTTCCAGGACTGGGCAAGGTCGGTCTCGTTGGCGAAGTAGAAAGTGAGCCTATGTTGGCCGGCAGGCAGCTTCACCGTGAGGCAGTAGGGCGCCCGCTCAGGGTGCTTGATGAGCAACATCTGGACGCAGTGCCCATCTATCATAACGCCCAACCAGGGCGGGAACACATCGACGGGTGAGCCCTTCGCCAACACCGCGATGCTATATTCCCCGCCCTCGCACCTGATCGACGCACTACACGGCTTGCGGGACAGATCGATGCATTCCACTGTCTCTCGAGCTGTTGGGTCAGAGAAGCCTGACCAGTCGTACCAGAAGTCGCCGTTTCTGCCAGGAAGCGTCTCGAAGGCGAGCGTGCCGACCGTGGCGCCGTATTTGCCGAGGTCGAGCTTGTAGTCGAACCAGTGCCGCTCGTCGGGGTTGCCGCACGCGTTGAGAAACCGGTCAAGAAGAACGACCGGCTGTGCATTCTCATCACTTTGGTTTTGCGGATAAAAAAGAACCCTAAACAGAACGCCGTCACCGCCTCTGTCCCAGATTTTCTCAGATATCCCAAGCCCAAAGGACAGCGTAGTGTCAGGCCATATCACGGTTGGATAGAAAACTGCCCGCGGGGGATGCACAAATAGCGTCTGGCGCACGTCCCCATCGATATCGAACCGGTGGTCTCCCACCATCGTGCCGGTCTCGTAGATGAACCTGTCCTTGAAGCGCTCGTCGGTCGGCCATTGCTCAACATAATGAAAGGCGACCTTTCGGTCGGTTTGCCCGCTCTCGCCCCTCGTATCGGGCCCGAAATAGATGTAACTCAGCGAGAGCCTGTTTTGGCCTGTTCTCTGAAACTCGGCGGGCACGAAGGCCTGATACTCGTGCCATCCGGGCAGAAGCGTTATCTCGCGAAGTCGCTTGCCGTTGAAGGAGACGACCATTCTTGGAAGGAGGTTATAGACGAGGCGTGGCTTGGCTCTGAACGTCAGGAGCACATCGTTGGGTTTTTCAACGTTAACCGCGAGCACCGACTCGGCGCCTGTCCCCCAGACGATACGAGCGTCCACCGGCTCGTCCCAGCCGGACAGTAGATTCTGAGCGTTGCCCGGGTCGGCCAGGACGAAATTGGGCGAGAGAATCCCGCTCGGGACATCATAAATCTGGTCGAGCAGGTGAGTTTCCTGCCTTCGTCGCAATAGCACGTTCGCGTCCCGCCGGCCGGAGAGCGCCTCCTCGATCACGCTGCTCTCTCTGCCCTCGGAAAGCGCTGGAACAATGCCAACCGAAAGCGCGCTCGCCGGTATCAGCGTCCACGAGCGCGCCGATACCATCGTCGTCTTTCGCATCTCATAGGACTTCTTGACAAGCTGACGCAGCAGCGACCGGGTCGCTGCCGGGTCATACGTACGGAAGTACCGGTCAACGAGCGACTCGGCTCGGCTCGGTTCGCCGTAATCCAAAAGAGTCGAGGCGGCGCTCGATACCTGTTCTGCCCGAACCTGCGAATCGTAGAACTGCGGCTGAAAATCACGAAACAGGTGCAACAGGACCGCTGCCTCGTCGGGCATGTCAAGCCGCAGAAGTGCCCTGAGCAGGTTGTTCTTGGCTTGCCAGTTCTCAGGATAGAATCTCAGCGAGGCAAGATAGCACTTGGCAGCTGCACGCTGTGCGGAGCACGCCTCGAGAAAAGTGCCGAGCACGTTCAGAGAATATGCCCTAACTCTGCGTCGTTGAAGAACCGTGATACGGTCTATGATTGCCACGCCGTCTGCGTTTGTCACACGAATCGAAATCTCTACGGCTTTGCCCACAGGGCCTCGCAGACCAAACATGTAATCTGACCACTTGACCCAATAGACCGTGTGCGAGCCAAGAGTCTCACCATTGGCTGACACAGCAATCTTGGGAGGCTCAGAGGAGAGCTGATCAGCCTTTGCCCGAACGAGGAGACCGTATGCGTCCCGCGGGACCTCGAGGTGGATTGCCAGCGGGTTCTGGGAATCTATCCGCCGACCACTTGGGAGGCCGTATCGATCTGTAACCTCCTTGTAAGCAATAGGGGCTGTTCTCCTGAGCTCTACCTGCTCGACTTTGAGAGAGCATACTCCACTAGGCTCGAACCTCAGGCCGAGCTCGATGGCCGACGCCGACACGTTAACCGGGCAAGTGAAGACTCGACCCAAGCTGCTCGAGGCGCGCACTTCGCCCACCTTCAGGCCATCGATAAAAGCAAGCAGGGTGCCTGCTCCCTGACCATCAACTGAGCACTCAACGCTTAGCTCATATCGACCACGGGCAAGCCTTTCTAGCCGTTTTGAGAACTGCCGCGTTATGCTCAAAACTAACGGCTCTCGCAGGATACGATATGAGAGCGGCGGCTGGCTTTCCTCCTCCGCCTCGTATGAAAGCGGCGACAGAAAACGTGTAACAATGGCCGATGACCATATCACGAGCGCGATGATAGCCGATACCAACGCTAAGCCGATAAGCGCCTTGAGCGCTCTCACCGCCTGCGCCCTCGATGCGCCTCGTTCATCCTGCACTCCTGTCCTCCCGCTCTGAGCAGCTCGAGCGGCTGTTCCGCTCTACAGCTTCCAATCATCCCAGCAGACCGTCTCGTCAAGCGAGAGCCTGCTCTTAGGTCTTGGCGAATCGGCAGGATAGCCCATGGTCAGAAGCTGCACAACGCGGACATCGTCAGGAATGCCTAGCACCTCCTTCACCTTGTCCTCATAAAAGGAGCCGACCCAACAGGTGCCCAAACCCTCAGCGGCCGCAGCGAGAGTTATATGGTCTATGGCGATCGCAACGTCGATTGAATATGCTAACTGGCCACACCGCATTAGCCGTTCATCAGTCTTGGCACAACACGCAATAACCACTGGCGCCTCGCCCACGAAACTCTGGTTGTTGGCTGCTTGCATCATGCGCTGGCGCCTGTCGTGGTCGGTAATGACAACGAAGCGCCACTCCTGGCCGTTGTTTGCCGAAGGGGCGAGCCTCGCCGCATCGAGCACTCTTGAAAAAACCTTCCTGTCGATAGCGTCTGGTCTATATGCCCGAACGCTTCTCCTGTTTCTTATTGCCTCATAAACATCCATACAAAACCCTCGATGTTAGATTTTCGGGTTGTCCGCTAACCGCCGATTCAAGGCTCAATAACGCCTGCAACGTTATCGCAGTGCGTCCTGCAAATCAAGATCTCTGCATCTCCCAAAGAATCCAAATGACAAAAGCGGCGTCAAGCCACCGCACTCCAAATCACCCAATCGGTGCGACTCAAAAAACCATAGCGAGGAGTTGCAAATAAAGTCTGCAAGAGTTACGTTTGGCAGCAGTTATGACATTTTTCAGTAAAATGGTGGTTTCTCTATTCTTGACAGGAGCTCAGGCACAGAATATGCCGGTTGGTATGGCGACAGCGCCCGCAGCACAGGGCATCGCCCAGCAGGTTGCGGCCGCCCTATCCGGGCTGTTTGGTGATGTTCTCTCGACCTTCAACCTGCTCTTCGACAGACCTGTGCCGGCAATCTTGGGCGCGATGGCCGGCGCTCTTCTACTTCTGTTTCTAGGGTGGAAAATCTACAGGATCACCCTCGTGATATTCGGGCTTCTGGCAGGGGCGACACTCGGCTTCCTCTTGGGAGATTGGATCAGTGCCAAGTTCGCGT
>CAZKNE010000121.1:0-2865 GCA_964554005.1 uncultured bacterium
CGCGCTCGTTAAAACGTTTTACTGGTCAAACACCAACGCAAATTGTCTATGCGAGTCAAGCTGAGTAAGTTGTCCATTTTTTTCAAGACAGCGCTTTTTTGTTGATTTATGCTAGATACATCACATAAAAATACAAAAGGAGCATATCTGATGCGTAAAGTAATTTTCCTGATGCACATGTCACTTGATGGCTACGTAGCAAGACCCAATGGTGAGATGGATTGGGTTGTTTATAACGAGGAGGTTGCGAAAGATGCGACGAGAAGGCTGCTCTCCATAGAGCCTCGTTCAGACCAATACCTCAACTACCAGAACTTGATGGAGAAGATCGAGCAGCTGAACCATTTCAGCGGAATAGAGAACTACCTGTCGCTCATTTACGATGACGCCCCGATGACGCTTGATTTTTTCGACGACGATTTCTGCACGATTGTAGCAACGACGCGTCCGGTGGAGGAGCTCGTGGCAGGTTTCTGGGAGAGGGCCAGAGATGCGGCCCAGACGGCGACGAGGACATCGCTTTTTTTCTGCGAAGAGATGTTCTCCAATTTTGTTTCTCAGAACGACCTTTTGAGCTTGCTTTCGATGCGACACCGGCTTTTCTTACAGGGCGAGACCTCACTCGCGACACCCATTTCGGAAGATGTATTTAGCCAGTCGCTTGAGCGGTTTTCGTTCGAGACTTCGTCCGTAATTCCGTCCGGAAGCGACCTTGTGCTCATGCTGCTGTCGCTTTTCGAGAGGGGGAGAGGCGCCGCCACGGATACGGTGAACGTGGTCTGTCATACGGCGGAACAGGCCAAGAAAATGAGGCGGCTGATGTTGTCAGACGACCTGGGCCCGGAGGTGCCGGGCGGTCCCGATGCCCCCTTTGGCGAGCTCTGCCTCGCTGACCTCTATCGGGAGGGAAGGGCGCAGCTTTTCGTTGGGCGTCTATCTTGCGGTTTTAGGTTTCCGGAGCTTGCGATAACTCTCGTCTCGGAGGAGGAACTGCTCGGCAGCAAGACGGCGGCGAAGAAGCACCGGCGCAAAGAGGTTGATGAGCAGATGCTCGACTTTGCGAGCCTTTCCGTCGGCGACTACGTTGTCCACATTGATCACGGCGTTGGCAAATACGTGGGTCTTTCTACGATGCTGGTCGATGGTCGCCCGGTCGATTACATGACGGTGCTTTACGGTGGAGAGGACAAGCTTTACGTGCCCGTCGAGGAGTTGACAGGCGTGCAGAAATACGTGGCCTCGGGAGACATCAAGCCACGCCTCAACCGCCTGGGCGGCAGCGCGTGGGCGAAGGCCGTCAGGCGCGTCAAGAAGGTCGCACAGCAGATCGCCAAGGAGCTGCTCGAGCTCTATGCGGCCAGGGCGGCGATCCAGGGGTTTACGTTTGGCCCAGACACGCCGTGGCAGTATCAGTTCGAGCTGATGTTTCCATTTGATGAGACACGGGACCAGCTTCTGGCGATCGAGGATGTCAAGAGGGACATGGAGATGGCCAAGCCCATGGACCGCCTCGTCTGCGGCGACGTTGGCTATGGGAAGACGGAGGTCGCGCTCCGCGCCGCTTTCAAGGCTGCCAGCAACAACAAGCAGGTGGCGGTACTTGTCCCGACAACGGTTCTGGCTCAGCAACACTACGACACCTCCCGCAAGCGCTTCGCTCAGTTTCCATTCAAAGTGGGAATGCTGTCGCGGTTCAGGACGCGTGCTGAACAGAAGGATGTCCTGAAAGGTCTGAAAGACGGGACAGTGCAGATCGTGATCGGCACGCACCGCCTCCTTTCCAAAGATGTCGAGTTCAACGACTTGGGACTTCTCGTCATTGACGAGGAGCATCGATTTGGGGTTCGCCATAAAGAGAAGATCAAGCAGAAGAGAAAACAGATTGATGTGCTCACGATGACGGCGACGCCGATCCCCCGGACGCTGCACATGGCGCTCTCGGACCTCCGCGACATTAGCATAATCGACACACCGCCGGAGGACAGGCTCGCTATCAAGACCAGAATCGTCCGCTTTGATAAGGAACTGATTCGCGGAGCGATCATCAGGGAGATCAGCCGTGGAGGTCAGGTTTACTTCGTCCACAACCGCGTGAAGAGCATTAACGCGGTGGCGCACATGCTCAAGCGGCTCGTGCCAGAGGCGCGGATAGCGGTAGGGCACGGCCAGATGGATGAGAGGCAGCTTGAAGATGTGATGGTGAGGTTTGTTCGTAACGAGTTCGACGTTTTGCTCTGCACTGCGATCATCGAGTCGGGCCTAGATATCCCATTCGTCAACACGATCATCATCAACCGAGCGGACAGGTTTGGGCTCGCACAGCTGTATCAACTCCGCGGCCGAGTCGGGCGGTATAAGAATCAGGCCTATGCCTACTTGATGATACCAAACGTGAAGACGCTTACGCCGGACGCCCGTAAACGGCTGGCAGTCGTCAACGAGCTCACCCAGCTCGGCTCTGGATTCAGGATCGCGAATTACGATCTCCAGATAAGAGGCTCAGGCAACCTGCTTGGACCCGAACAGCACGGCCACATGAACGTCGTAGGTTTCTACCTATACTGTGACCTTCTGAAGGACGCCGTCCGCGAGATGAAAGGCGAGCCTACCGCTGCGAGAACCCCTGAGCCAACGTTCAATCTTCCTATCAACGCTCTGATCCCCGACCACTACATCACCGACTGCGACCAGCGGCTCTACATGTACCGCAAACTCATAGGCGCAAAGGATGAGGTAACAGTCGACGAGACCACCAGCGAGATGCTCGACCGCTTCGGGCCAATGCCTGAGGAGGTCGAAAACCTGCTTATGCTCGTTCGCCTAAAACTCATCGCTAAACAGGTCGGCCTTAACGTCGTCAGCAGG
>CAZKNE010000121.1:2875-6565 GCA_964554005.1 uncultured bacterium
CGAGGCGCCTCGCTCTACTTCGAGTTCCGCGAGCAAAGCGCACTCCGCGGCGAGGACATCTCGCTCATATTCGCACAGCACGAGCGCGCGGTCTCGGTCATCTCGCCGTTCGCCGCTGTCGTCCGCACGCGTTATATTGAGGGCGATACTATCCTAGATATGCTCAAGTTCGTCCTGCTCTCCCTGAGGCGCCTGCTCTCCGCCGCGTGAAGCACCGCCTGCTCTCCGCCGCGTGATACGCCTGGTGATCGCCGTATCACACGGCAATCGATGTGATCGGGGACAGCCGCAGCGTGTCCCCGAACCCCTCCGCTGCTTTTGTGCCTTGCCCATGCGGCAGAATCAAGAAGCGACCCGTTGCGGTCTTCCACCTACCTACTCGCCCAGCTTGGCGAGCGCCTCCTTCAGGTCGCTCTGCTCCTTTGAGAGACTCTCCCACCTCCGATACAGCCGTTTTAGCTGCTTGCCGAGCTTACGCCTCTTCACCCTGGCGTCTCGAAACTCCGGCGCAGCCCGCTCCGTCTCAGAGTGCGGAAGCTCGGCATCCAGCTTCTCGATCTGGGCCTCCGTCTCCTCGATCTCCTCTTCAACGGCTTCAATCTGAGACCTAATGCGCTCAATCTCCTGCGATAGCCTCGTCCTGTCGCGGTTGGTTTGCTGCTTGAGCCTTCTGCCCTCTCGACTCTTCGGATGCGGTGCCGTCCTGATTCCCACCTCCTTTGTGGCCGAACTGTCCGAGCCGCTCGCTGCGCGGTCCGCAATGTCATCGTCTGCTGAGAGATGACTTTGCCGGTATAAGCAATCGTTGTAGTTCCCTAAATATGAAGTTACGTGGCCATACTTCACCTCGAGAACTCGCGCTGCCATGTTATTCATCAGACGGCGGTCGTGCGAAACGATGAGAACCGTTCCCTCGAATCTCTGAATCGCGTCCTCGAATATCTGCTTGCCGATGATGTCGAGGTGGTTGGTCGGCTCATCTAGAACGAGGAAATTGGCGCGGCGAAACATCATCTTGGCGAGAACCAGACGAGACCTCTCGCCTCCGCTAAGTACCTTTACCTTCTTGAGAACGTCATCGCCAGAGAAGAGGAAGTTGCCTAGAATCCCTCGCAATCGCGGGACCATCTCGATCGGAGCAACCGACTCCATCTCCTCAAGCACAGTGTTCCCAGGCGATAGGTCAGTCTCATGCTCCTGCGAGAAATACTCGAGCTTGATGTTGTAGCCAAGCTTTATCTCGCCGCAGTCGATCGGCTCCGCACCGGCGATTATCTTCAACAGTGTGGTCTTGCCAGCGCCGTTGACGCCAACCACAGCGACTCGTCCCCTGCGACTGATGACCAGGTCTAAGCCGTTGAAAACTGTGTTGTCGCCATAACATTTCCGGACGCCGGTCAGACGCACGACCTCCTTGCCGCCTCGTTCGGGTTGGGGGAAGTCAAACCTGAAAGTTTTGGATTCGGGCGGTATTTCAATCCTTTTGAGCCTGTCCAGATACTTGATCCGGCTCTGGACTGCACTGGCTTTTCTCGCCTTGTATCTAAACCTATCGATGAAGGTCTGAACGTGTGCGATGTGCTCCTGCTGACGCTTGTACCGCTTGAGCAGCAGCTCGTGACGCTCCGCTCTTTCTTTCTCATATTCTGTGTAGTTGCAGCTGTAGTGCTCAAGCTTGCCAAAACTGACCTCGACAAGACTCGTTACCATCTTATCGAGGAAATACCTGTCGTGAGATACAATCACCACTGTGCCGTCATAATCGACGAGATACTGCTCAAGCCACTGACGCGCCTCGAGGTCAAGGTAATTAGTCGGCTCGTCCAGAAGCAAGACATCAGGCCTTTGCAGGAGCAGCTTAGCTAGCGCTATCCGCATCTGCCATCCACCGCTGAACTCGCTGGAGCTCCTCGGGAAATCGTCCTTCACAAAACCTAGTCCCATCAAGACTGCCCCCACCTTCGCCTCGACCTCAAACCCGTCCAACTGCTCGAACCTGTGTTGACAGAAGCTATACCTAGAAAGCAGCGGATCGCCGTCCGCAATCGCAGCGCCTCTCGAGGCAATCTCATGCTCCAGACGCTCCATCTCATGCTTGAGTTTGATGACGTCAGCGAACACATCTATCGCCTCGTCCCATACAGTTTTGGTAAGCGCCTCATATACCTGCTGGGGAAGGTAGCCGAACCGGCAGTTCTTGGGGGCCTCGACGTTGCCAGCGTCTGGCTCCTGAAGACCGGCGATAACCTTGAGAAGCGTGGTCTTGCCGGAGCCGTTTACCCCGACCACGCCCACCCGCTCGTCGTCCCGAACGTGCCACGACACGTCATCCAGAATCTTTCGCCCAACGAACGTCAGCGATATGTTATTCAACGCGAACATGACGATTCAGTTGGCAGTTGGGTGCCCACGGCACTCGGGCAACTTCTTCCGTTGTCGAACGAGCTTGGTCGGCTCGCACGTTCCGAGCTCGCCTCCGCCGGAGGCGCAGGGTATGCGTGCGGAGGCTCTCCGCTGGCAGTTCTTTCATTCTTCATCTTTCCGCCTTCATCCTTCCGGACCATCCTTCCGCCTCGCAAGTTGGCCGCACGCGGCCGCAATATCACCTCCCCTAGAATGTCTGATAGTAGCGTTCACACCAGCCCTTTCAAGCGTCCGGAGAAATAGCTCCACCTTACGGGCTGTCGGTGCCGCAAACTTTGACAGAGGCGTCCTGTTGAACGGGATCAGGTTGACCTTGCAGCGGACTGCCTTGAGCAGCGACGCAAGCGATCTGGCGTGCCCTGGCTCCGAGTTAATCTCGTCAAACAGGATGTATTCAAACGTCGGCAGCCGGCTAGTTGCCTCGAAGTAGGCTTTCGCCGCCTTCACTATCGATGCCACCGAAAAGGCGAGGTTAGCGGGGATAAGCTTGTCTCTGATCTCATCGTCCGGTGCGTGGAGCGAGAAGGAGAGACCCACCTGCGGGACCTGCTCGATGATCTTACCGATGGTATCGGGAAGCCCCACAGTCGAGAGCGTAATTCTACGCCAACCAATGTTGAAGACCGCGTCGTTGTTCATGGTCTTAATTGCCTTGAGTGTGTTGCTCAAGTTGTCCGCCGGCTCGCCCATTCCCATCACGACAACGTGCGTGATGCGCCTCGGCGAGAGAGCTCTCTGCGCGAGAAGCACCTGGGCGAGTATCTCCCCCACGGAAAGGTTCCTCGTGAAGCCGTTGGCGCCGCTGGCGCAGAACTTGCACCCAAACTTGCACCCCACTTGTGTGGAGACACACAACGTTAGCCTCTTCTCGGTCGGGATCAGAACCGATTCAACCAGGTTCCCGTCGTGGAGTTTTATTAGATTCTTCGATGCCCCATCTGTCTTCGATTTGAGTGTTTCGACGACCTTTGGCCTGCATATCTCGAACTCTGCGCCGAGTCGCTCGCGGAGCGCCGCAGGTAGGTTAGTCATTTGACTGAACTCAGTCGCTAACCTCGAGTAAACCCACTGGAATACTTGCCGACTCCTGTATCGCGGCTCGCCCCAATCCAGAAGCAGCGTGTCCAGTCTGCCTAGCGAAAGGTCAAGTATGTCGTGCTTCATCTTTGTCTCCGTTACATCTTATTTGGACAGAGAAGTCTGTGGCTAGATCTGTCGGTGAAATCAGCTGTGGTGTGGGGGTCAATTGGTCTATTGAGCAAGATT
>CAZKNE010000122.1:0-6528 GCA_964554005.1 uncultured bacterium
TGTCGCGGCAGGAGCAAGTGATTCAGCAGCTCGTGCGCTCTGCGAGCCTCCGCACCCTTGGAAACATCTTTGCCAACCTCGCCTACCAGATCGACAAACCACTGGCCATTCTCATGCCGAGGCTACGCTTCATCGCCAAATACCTCGAGACGCTAGAGGGAATCTGCGAGCAGCTCAGCATGGCCCTCCCCTCTGTCTCTGGAGACGATGCGGAGGCTGCCGGCCGGCCTGATTTCCGGCAGCCGGTTCGAAAGATAAGGGAGACTCTCCTCGTCTGCCAGTCAGAGATAGCGGAGATACAGCGCGCAGCAGGGTTCCTTCCCTCCTTCTCCAAATCAGAGCAGCCGTCGAAAGTCAATCTCAACGAGGTGGTTGGCTCTCTCATCGCATTGCTGGCCGCCGAGTTTGAGAAGAGCTCAATTCTGGTGGAGAAGAAACTCGCCGAGCCCCCAGTGGAGCTGTTATGCGACGAGCTTGGACTTGTCCAGGCATTGTTCGGCGCTGTCCTTAACAGCATAGAATCGCTCAAGCAGCAACCGCTGCGGGCTGATGTTGAGAAGCGTATCAAGATCACTATGAGAAAGGACAAAAATGATATTATTATTACTATTTCGGACAACGGAATCGGCATTGCCGAGGAGCATAAGCTGAAGGCATTTGACCCGTTCTTCACGACGAGAGAAAAGACAGGAGGCATTGGACTCGGGCTGACCAAGGCGAGGGACTTCGTCCTGAAACACAATGGGCACATCAGCTTCGACCCTGGTGAGGGTCGTGAGACTACGCTGCGCATTACTCTGCCGATCGGGAAGCCTCAACATCGAAGTGAGACCAGCACTTTTAGCAGGCTGGAGGCAACCAGCAGGGATGAGTGAGGATAACAATGGGGCCGCACCGAGCAGGATACCGGTCGCAGTAGCCAGCTTGCTGAAAGAGCTTGAACACGCGATCGAGCGGCAGATGAGATACCGTAACCCGATCCCGACCGTTGACATCATCATCGAGATAGAGCCGGGGAGCGTGGTCCTGATTGAACGGAAGAATCCGCCCTACGGATGGGCGATTCCCGGCGGGTACGTGGACTACGAAGAGAGTTTAGAGCAGTGTGCCGTGCGTGAGGCGAAGGAGGAGACCTCGCTGGACGTCACGTTAGTGAGGCAGTTTCACACGTATTCGGACCCATCAAGAGACAAGAGGCACCATTCCATATCGACCGTCTTTATTGCGACTGCGAATGGCACCCCACGAGGTGCGGACGATGCCATCCAGGCAGCTTTATTCACCAAATGGAACCTTCCAGCCAACATCGCGTTCGACCATAGACGAATACTCGAGGATTATTTCAGCGGACGATACTGATGCGACTCGGCCGCTATCAGCCGCGTTTTTGTTTCCCTCCAGTTGGCCCAAATTGCGTTCTAAAACAATAGTAATCCCCGACAGGGGATACCGTGGGAAGTCGTGCGTGCAACGCAACGGGGAGAGGGATCGTGCGTTATTCGCACCGTCAGGCTGACGGCTGCGGCTACCCATGGTCTGCCCTTCGGGCAGGAGCTTCTGCCCTCCATCCGCGAGGCAGCCCTAACGTTCCCCGCTCCAATCCGATTACTAGGGGCATAAACCGCCACTGATAAGCACGCCCAGCTTGTGTATTATCCGGCCTGAGCCAGGGCGTTAGCATCCCAAGATGTGGGCACATCGTGGCTAAGTCGCAAGTTGATCGAAGCGGGTGCAGGATATAGAGTTTAGCTTCCGGCAGTTGTGGCCGGTTTTCATCTCGCGCAGTTTGCAGCAGTGAGCCGTTGTTCAGAAGAGGCGTTGTAGGGTGTGACAAGGGTTTTACTCGTTAATTATCTTCAGAATCGGGGGCTGAACCCATATCACCCAAAGATCGTGACGAAGGTAACAGGGGTTTTCCCGCCGTTGGGTCTGTTGTATTTGGCGGGGGTTCTGCTGCAAAGGGGTCTGGCCGAGGTCGAGGTGTACGACGTGAATGTCAGTCAGGATGACGACGAGACATTTATGAGGCGCATCGCCTCGTCTGGGGCCGATATTCTGGGGTTCACTTCTTCGACGTTCGAGTGGTTGACAACGTTGCGAGCGATCAATATGGCTCGCGAGGCGCTGCCGGAGGCTCTGATTGTTGCGGGGGGGCCGGCGGTCGGGGCATATCCGAGAGAGTGCTTGAAGACGCGGGCGATTGACGTTGGCGTAATTGGAGAGGGGGAGGAGACCTTTGCTGAAATAGTCTCGCTCTACAATGAGGGTGCGACGCTGGACAAGATTCAGGGGACGGCAACGCGGCGAGACGACCGGGTCGTCGTAGCGCCTCCCAGGCCTTTCATTCAGGACCTTGACAGCATCCCGTTTCCGGCCAGAGACCTGATTGACAATAGGGCCTACAACGCCATATTCATTCGCAAGCCGTTTGCGACGATGATCACTAGCCGTGGCTGTCCTTTTCACTGTTCTTTCTGCTCGCGCTTCTATTTTGGCACGAGGGTTCGCGCAAGAAGCGCGCCTAACATCGTTGGAGAGTTCGAGGAGTGCGAGGACCGATACGGGATCAAGGAGTTCATGGTTTATGACGACACATTCGGCGTGAAAAGAAATATGGCGCGGGAGCTTTGCGACCTGATCATCGAGCGGGATCGCAAGTTTCGGTGGAGCGTGAGGACGAGGGTTGACTGCGTTAATGAGAGGCTTCTTGAGAGACTTCGAGAGGCAGGCTGCTACAAGTTGCACATGGGCGTTGAGTCTGGGAGCAACGAGATTCTGAAACGGATGAAGAAGGGGATCACGGTCGAGCAGGTTCGAAAGGTCTTCAAACTGGCCAAAAAAATGGGGTTTGAGACGGTCGGCTACTTCATGTTTGGCTACCCCGGCGATACGCTTGAGACCATTCAGAAGACGAGGGACTTGTCCCTTGAGTTAGGCCTTTCTTGGGCAGATTTCTCAATAACTACACCCGCCCCTCGGACAGAGCTTAACGACGAGTTCGAGCGGTCTGGTTACATAGATGGCGACTTTTGGAGACGCTACACACTTGGCGAGCCAATTGACAGACTTCCGTACTTCACGAGCCCGGAGTTCGACGAGAAAGCGCTCGAGGCGATTCTTCGCGATGCGTTCACCAAGTTCTATCTCAGGCCATCAGTCATTTTGAGAAAGGCGTTCTCGCCTCAATTCTGCTTCGAGGCCAAGAAGTCGATTGACGCTGCAATCGCTCTCCTTAAGATGTGGCGGAAGTAGCTGTTTGGCGTTCTCGTTTTGGGATCACAAGGTTGATTGCGATGGAAACTCCGGGACAGGATTCTGTGACTGAGACGGATTCAGCGAGCATGAGTGATATTCTCGACGCTGTTCTGGGCACCGTGGAGAGGCCGGGCCGTTACTGCGGTGGGGAGCGCAACGCCATCAGAAAGGACCTATCCAAGGTTCTCTTGAAAGTTGTGCTCGCATTTCCCGACATCTACGAGATCGGGATGTCGCACGTGGGGCTGAAGATTCTGTATAACATCTTGAACCTTCGGGATATGACGGCCGCGGAGCGAGTCTTCATGCCTTGGAGGGATTTCGCGAGGGCTCTTCGCCGACTGAAGCTGCCGCTTTATAGCCTCGAGAGCAAGCTGCCACTCTCGGAGTTCGACGTCATCGGCTTCTCGCTTCAACACGAGCTGTGCTACACCGGTGTGCTTGAGATGCTTGACCTGGGCGGCGTGCCGATTCGTGCTTCCGAACGGGGCGAGAATATGCCGCTGGTCATAGGCGGCGGGCCGTGCACGTTCAATCCGGAGCCATTGTGGGAGTTCTTTGATCTTTTCGTGGTGGGCGATGGTGAAGAAGTAGTCGGCGAGCTTGCTGAGCTCTGGGAGAACCACAAGCGCGAGGGCTGGATAAGGGCAGAAGCCATTTCGCGGGCAAAAGATATTCCGGGGGTTTACGTTCCGGGCAACTACGAGTTTGAGTATTCGTGCGGCTATGTCTCAAAGGTGATGCACACCGGTAAGGTCTATGAGGACCCTTTCGCTGCGCCGAAAGTGGAGCGAGCGTTTGTTGAGGACCTGGACAGCGCTGCTTATCCCGAGAAACCGGTCGTCCCCAACATCGCGGTTGTTCACGATCGGGCGCCGATCGAGATAATGCGAGGCTGCCTGCGTGGGTGCAGATTCTGCCAGGCGGGATACATCTGTCGCCCAGTGAGGGAGCGGAGTGTTGGCAAGGTTACCAGTTTGGCCGAGTCGATAATCGCCAATACAGGCTTCGAGGAGCTGTCGTTTCTCTCGCTCTCATCCGGAGACTACTCTGGCATAGAACGACTCATCAGGCGTAGCGCGCTGGGGTTTACGGAGAACAAGGTTGCGGTCTCGCTTCCGTCGCTGAGGGTTGAGACGATGACGCAGGCCATAGTGGATGGTATCAGGAGCATCAAGAAAACTGGCTTCACTATTGCTCCGGAGGCGGCGACCGAGAGGTTGCGGAGAGTGATTAACAAGCCAATGACCAACGAGATGGTGCTCGAGGCGGTCAGACGAGCGTTTGCTGCGGGATGGAAGCGTGTAAAACTCTATTTTATGATCGGCCTTCCGAGCGAGACCGACCAGGACATAGAGGCGATCGTGGAGCTCGCGAGGCGGCTAGCCAGCTTGGCGAGGCGCAGCGGCGGCTGCAAGGTGGTAATGAGCATCGCAACGTTCATACCAAAGCCTCACACAGCATTTCAGTGGGCCGCACAGGCGCCTCATGCCGAGGTGGTTGCGAAGCTCTCGCACCTGCGTCGCTCGATAAGCAGCCGACATGTAGAGCTGAAGTGGCACAATGCCGAAATGAGCGTCATTGAGGGCGTCCTATGCCGTGGGGACAGGAGGCTTTCCGCAGCCGTGGAACGAGCTTGGAGGAGCGGCTGCGTTCTGGACAACTGGAGCGAGGAGTTCAGTTTCGATAGATGGATGGCGGCGTTTGAGGGTGCTGGACTGACATATCAGGACTACATCGCGGTGCGCGAGCCGGACGGTTTTCTCCCGTGGGAGCACATATCCTGCGGCCTGTCGAGGCGATTCTTGCTTGGAGAGAAAGACGCTGCCGATAAAGAGAAGCTGACGCCGGACTGCCTTGCTTCGGGCGAGTGTCAGTTGTGTGGTGCTTGTTCGGACCCCTCGTCCTATCTCAAGAAAATGCAGGCGACCCGGAGGGCTGCGGAGAAATCGAAAGGCGTTTCGATCACAGGCGGCACGAGCTCGCGTGAAGTTTTTGGGAGAGCATCAGCGAGGCAGATCGTCTTTCCGTTGAGGTGCAAGTACGAGCGGATTGGGCCGTCGAAGTTCATCTCTCACCTTGAGGTATTGACCGCTCTAGGCCGGGCAGCACGCCAGTCGGGGCTGCCGCTCGAGTTCAGCAAGGGCTTCAACCCTCAACCGCGCATCTCGGCCGGGCTCCCGTTGCCAATTGGCCACGCCTCTCTCGCCGAATACGTGGACATCAGGGTCACGAGGCCGGTCGCGCCCGACAAGCTCATCTCACTGCTGAACGATTATCTGATGAAGGGGATACGCTTTGTCGCTGCTCGGCACCTGTTCAGGAAGTCGCTCTCGCTGTGTGCTCTCGTGTCGGAGATCGATTACTCTGTGATAGTGAGTCTGGAGCGGCTGGCGGAGGCTGGGCACGCTTTGGGCCTCAGGCAATTAGGCGAGGCGGGTTTCCATGAGGAGCGAATCGAGCACTTGCTCTCCCAGAAATCGATTATGGTCTCAAAAGTAACGCCGAAGAGGACAGTTGAGCTTGATCTCCGCCAGTTCGTTAGCGCATTGAGCATGACCGGCATTGAGAGTGGCAAGCTCTTCCTGAAAATGGCGCTGAACGTGGACCGGGATGGTCGGACGGCGCGTCCGTCAATGGTTCTTTCTGCGCTTTACGGGTTGACAGAGAACATTCTATATTTTGCGGACATGACTCGCATGGAGCAGTATTGCTGGCGCAGAGGGATGAGGCGGCCGTTGCTTGATGTGGGCGGGCAGCCAGCGTCTGAGGGGCATAGATTAAGCCGAGCAAAAGCGGGGCCTTGGGATGGTGTTTGACAATAGTCTCATCTTGCCTGATTTTGCATCTGACATGACCGCAGAAGAGGTCTCAGAGGCTGCATCGCAAGCGATCGTGATTATCCCCACCTATAATGAGAAGGAGAACCTGGAGCTTGTTGTCTCGCGGCTTTTTCGGCTCTACCCAACGATAAATGTGCTGATTGTGGATGATAACTCGCCGGACGGGACTGGGCAGCTTGCCGACGAGCTTTCGCTCTCCCACACTGGGCTTCGGGTCATCCATCGGGAGAGAAAGATGGGTCTGGGCACCGCCTACATTACCGGGTTCAGATACGCGATCAAGGATAGCTATTCGTTCATCATTCAGATGGACGCCGACCTGTCGCACGCGCCGGAGTATTTGACTGTTTTCTTCGACAGGGTCCGCAACTGCGATTTTATACTCAGCTCTCGCTATATCGAGGGTATAAACGTTATCCATTGGGACCTT
>CAZKNE010000123.1:0-6527 GCA_964554005.1 uncultured bacterium
AATCTAGTTATGACAGACACAGGTGAGTTCATCGAGATACAGGGAACGGCTGAGTTAGCGCCTTTTGGGCGGCAGTCGCTTGATGCGCTATTGTCTCTCGGCAGGAGCGGGACTTCGCGCCTGGTCGAGATTCAGCGTGAGGTCCTGGGCGACATAAGCCATCTTTTGGCTCAGTAGTCGCCTTGGGGGTACTGACTTCTGAGTTGACAGGTTTGGGGCTATGATCAATCTTAGTGTTGAAAGGAGTTTAGTGATGTCAAAAGTGTGTGATATATGCGGCAAAAAGCCAATGTTCGGGCACAAAATAAGCCACGCTCACAACCTCAGCAACCGGCGTTGGATGCCGAACTTACAGACCGTTCGCGCCAACGTCGATGGGAAAATCAGGCGGCTTAGGGTCTGCGCGAGCTGCCTTAAGGCTGGCAAGGTTGAGAAGTTCTACAGAGCAGTGCCCGCAAAAGAGTTAAGTCCTTCCGCCTCGCAGACGAATAGCTAGATTACGCTGGCTTCTAAACTCTATTTCATTGTGAGGGAGCGTGTGTGCAGAAGAAGGCTTCGATTCTCGTGGTGGAAGATTCCGCCGGGTTGAGAGACAACCTGGTTCAGGCCCTCTTAATGGGCGGTTATGACGTTCAGGCTGCGGACAATGGCCATTCTGCGCTCGATGCTCTGGCCAAAGACCCCTTCGACGTCGTCATAACTGACATCAGGATGCCAGAAATGGACGGCCTGGCCCTGCTTGACCGCGTGCTGGCAATGGACAGAAAGCCTGAGACCGCTGTGATCCTGATGACCGCGTATATGACCATTGAGTCGGCTGTCTCCTCACTCAAGAAAGGAGCCTACGATTACATCACTAAGCCGTTCAAGATCGAGCAGCTGCTCCATACTGTCCAGGCGGTCATCGACAAGCGCCGGCTGAAGCTCGAGAACGACCGCCTGGCAAAAGAGCTTAAAGAGCTCAACCGGCAGCTTGAGAAGAAGGTTAGGCTCAGAACAAAGCAGCTTCAGGATTCTCAGGATAAGCTACAGCGAAGTTACCTTGAGGTAATCAAATCCTTTGCGGTCGTTCTCGAGGAGAGAGATGCCTACACCCAGGGCCACTCATCTCGAGTCACTGAATACGCCGTCCGGACGGCAAGGGAGATGCGACTCTCCAAAGACCAGATACGGGCGCTTCAGATCGGCGGTAGCCTTCATGACATCGGCAAGATAGGAATCCCTGAGGAGGTCCTGAGCAAACCCACAAAGCTCACGGACGAGGAGTGGCGTATAATGCGCGAGCATCCCGAGAAGGGGGCTCGGATGATCGAGCCGCTGAGTTTCTTGTCTCAGGAGAAGGTCCTTATCCGGCACCATCACGAGCGCTGGGACGGCAAGGGCTACCCGGCAGGCCTTGCGGGGGAGGACATACCGCTTCTCTCCAGGGTGCTGAGCGTGGCTGATGCGTTTGACTCGATGACCTCCACAAGGAGCTACAGGAAGCGAATGAAGCTCAAGGCCGGGATCGAGCAGCTTGTGAGGAACAAGGGGACGCAGTTCGATCCCAAGATAGTCGATGTCTTCCTCGAGTGCCTCGGCAAGTATGGCATCATTACATCTATGGACTGCATAATCTTGGCGGCCGGCAAGGGCAAACGGATGAACGCCGACATGCCGAAGGTGCTTCTACCGCTTCGCGGCAAGCCACTGCTGGGATACGTGCTCGACCTGGTGGGCATGTTCGGCATGCACAAGATATACATCGTTGTCGGTCAAGGCGCCAAGAAGGTCAAGCAATACGCCAGCAAGACCTACATGCTCAGCGGCCCCGGTGCTGGCCATGGCGATTCGGAGGCGGCCCTCGAGGAGGAGCGGATTGAGTTCGTGCTCCAAAAAGAGCAGCTTGGAACCGCACACGCAGTCATGCAGGTTCTGCCCCACTTAAAGCGATCTAAAAACGGCCTATTGATCTTGAGTGGAGACGTCCCGCTGCTGAGTTTCGAGACTATCAACAGGATGATCGAGCAGCAGATGAGACTCGCCACAGAGCTTGATATCGCCACCGCCAAGCTCGAAGACCCCGGCTCTTTGGGTCGCATTAGGCGCAGCAAGACCGGCCAGCTGGAGGCGATAGTCGAGCTGCCTGATGCGACTGAGCAGGACCTTGCGATCAAGGAGGTCAACGTCGGAGCGTATTGTCTGGGGAGCGACCATCGCTTTCTAGATGTTTTGAGCGAGGTGCAAGCCAACAACGCACAGGGCGAATACTACCTGACCGACGCGGTTCGGCTCTTTCTTGAGCGGGGCAACCACGTAGGTCTTTACAAGATCGCTGATCCTGGCGAGGCGCTGGGGATCAACACTAGGCAGGACCTTGCCAGGGCAGAGGAATACCTTCGCAAGAAGCATCGCTCCTCCATCAGCGGTCCAGAGAGAGTGAGCCCAGCGTTGCCGTGAGACGGATACAGGGCACGGACGGCGTTCGTCGCAGAACGTTGCAGGACGACGCCTCCGAGGTTCGCGGCCTTGGGCCTCTTGAGGCTTTTCTGAAGGCCGGCGTCATCACCCCGAGGTTCATGGAGCTTTACGGATACTGCTTCATCGCCGATTTGGTGAGGATTGACAAGTTTAAGCCAAGCGATGAGGTTGTCGTAGGCTGGGACCCCAGGGACCCGAACGGTGATTTCACTCGCGCATTCATACGCGGTATCCGAAAGCATGGCGCGACTGTTTTGTCCGTGGGGATTCTCCCGACGCCCGCGGTCCCGGCATACATGCTCCATGTTGGCGCGGCGGCTGGCGCGATGATAACAGCTTCGCACAACCTCAAGGACCAAAACGGTGTGAAGCTTTTCTGGGGCAACCAGGGTCTTAAATATCTCCCCGACGACGACGAGCGCCTCACCGCGGTCATCTCTGAGCTCGCCAGAAGCCTCGACCTCAAGACGCTTCCGATCTCTGGCGACATCGAGGACCATCACGACGCGGCATCGTCGATGTTCGAGAGCTTCATGCTCAATGCTGCGAACACATGGATTGCCCCCGACCAGGACGCAGCATCGCGACTTGGGTTTGACAAGATCGAGCTTGTCGTTGACACGGCCAACGGCTGCCTCTCCCAGTTTGCTGGCAAACTCTTTCGCAAATTGGGCTTCACGAACGTTCACGAGGTCAACACATCCCTCGACGGCGACGTCAATGAGGGCGGCGGCGTCGCAGCGCTCGAAGGCGAACAGACCATCGGCCGCAAAGACGCGTTTCCTAACGCAGCAAGCGGGAGCTCGCCCTTTTCTGATCACAAGGCCGTGTTAAAAATGTTTCGACTCGCCGACGAGCTCAGGGAGGACCTTGCCAGCAGAAGGCGGCTACTCGTTGCGACCGTGTTTGACGCGGACGGCGATCGTTTCTTCAGGCTCGACTACGTTCCAAATGAGGATACACTCATAGTCTCTTCAGGGGATGAGGCCGCGTTTTTACAGGCCAAGTATCTGGTCGAGACGCTCTCTGTATCAGGCCAGCCCAAGATCGTGCACACCGTCGAGAGCGATATCAACGTTGGCAACTTCGCTTCCGAGTCGCTCGGTGTGCGCTCGGTGATGACCGCAGTCGGCGACAAGTGGGTGCTATACGAGGCCTTTGCGTCGCTCATCGAGTGCCGGGTCTCGTATCTTATGAAGCTTTCTGCCGATACAGGACGCACCGACGCGCTGGAGTCGCTCAAGCCAGTCCGCGAAAGATTGGATTCGCTGCTGTCTCACCGCTCGAGCAGCAGCCAGGATTACTTCGACCTGCAAGCCGGGGTATTGGCCATCCAGAGGAAGCATTGCAGCTCGGACGAGACAGCCGCCCTGGAAAACGACCTGCTCAGGCCGGGCGCAATCCCCTACTTGATAGGCTTCGAGGAGACTGGCCACTCGATCACGCCTGGTATCCTCGAGATTGCCAACCGCCAACCGCCAGCGGAGAGCCTCCGCTCCCATAACTCTTTCTACCAGCGAACGCAGACCGGTCGGCTCGCACGTTCCGAGCTCGCCTCAAGCCGCCAACTGGCAACCGCCAATCAATTGCTCTTCGCGGGGAACGGTCTGAAGGCTGCGATCAACACATTCGTTGCGACGCAGACGATGCTCCAATCGAAGGGGTTAGCGGAGTTTCATCGGATGATGGCGGCTCCGTTTCCGCGCGGCTTCAAGCGGACCTACTACGCCTACTACACGCGGAAGGAGGAGTTCGTGTTCGGCAAGGAATACTGGCAGGAGCTCGCGGAGTGGCTTGAAAGGGAATGCGGAGCTCGATTCAGTGCTGAATACGACGTGAAGCGGGTCGAGTTCGTCGAGGAGAAGGACATGGTCTTCGTGTCACTTACTCGCAAGGGGACCGCAACTACCATTGCCTCGATCTTCGTGCGCAACTCCGGCACCGAGGAGAAGACAGGCGTCAATGTTCGCGGGCCCCGGGACCTGTCTGACGAGCTTGATGCGGCGGGCGACCTGGCGAGGCGCCGTCTCCAGAGAACGCTGAAGTCCACGAGAAGCGATTACGCAGCGGCAGAGGCGCTTCTGCTTGCCAAGATGGTTAAGCGAGAGGCTCGAGGCGAGGTTCTAACTTTAGGGGATGTGGCCCGCCATGTAGCGAGGGACTATCCGAACATTGTTGCTGAGCGATTGCTTCTTGAGATGTTCAAGGAGGACTTCATAACGCTCGAGTCGCTCTCGCAACCCAAGTCTGCGCTTCACCTTAGCGACCTGGGCCGCTGGTTCATCGGTCAGGTAAGCCTTTAGGCCGCGACAGCGCCGTCGCTTCGGGCTTTGGTTCTGGCAGGTTTATCTACTTTTTGGGCAGCTTCTGACATGTCCGAGGGCATCCATCATGCCTCGCCGGCGATGCCGCATACTTTGTGGCACAAAACCGCATTGACCTAATATATTGTGTTGATGTAAACTCTTTGTGGTTTGGTGTTGTATCTCTGACAGAACATTGGCCTTAGGCAATGAAGCTTAAAAGCATCGAGTTGGTCGGCTTTAAGTCGTTTCCGCGACGAGTGAAGCTCGAGCTCGCCGACCGCATTACCGTCCTGGTTGGCCCGAACGGCTGTGGCAAGAGCAACATCTGCGACGGGGTGGTCTGGGCCCTCGGCGAGCAGAGCCCGCGACTTCTGCGCAGTCAGCGGATGCAGGAGGTCATCTTCTCGGGCACGGAGGAGATCAGACCGATCAACTACGCACAGGTGTCGCTGCATTTTGCTGGTGCGGCCGACTGGTTGAGAGTCAAGTTCGACGAGATAGTCATCTCTCGGAAGATGTTTCGTTCCGGCGAGAGTGAGTTTCTGATCAATCAGGCACCGTGCCGCCTCCGTGACATTCAGGAGCTTTTCATGGACACGGGCGTCGGGGCGAGGTCGTATTCCGTGATCCCACAGAGTCAGGTCTCGTTTCTGATCGACCAGAAACCGTCTGAGCGGCGCCTGGTTATCGAGGAGGCGGCCGGCATCCAGAGGTATCGGCATCGCAAGAAGATGGCGCTCGCACGGCTTGCGGACACTGAGGATAACTTGGTGCGGGTGGACGAGCGTGTTCTCGAGGTCTCGCGGACGACCAGGACGCTCAAGTCGCAGTCGGAGAAGGCGGAGCTATTCAAGAGTCTTCAGAAGCGGTCCCGCGAGCTTAGGATGCGGCTTAACTGTGCGGAATACGTCGGCCTGTCGGAGCTGCTGCGGGCGGAGCAGGAGTCGCTTGATGCGAGCTCGGCCGAGAAGAGCCGACTGGATGCTGACATAGCCAAAACCAAAAGCGACCTAGAGAAAACGCAGAAGCGGTTCAGGTCACTTTCGGACGAGCGCGACGAGCTAGAGCGTCGGCTGGGAGAGTGTCGTGCGGAGGCCGAATCGCTCAGGCTTCTGACCGGCACGCTCACAGAGAAGATCAGGTCGGAGAATCAGAGGGGTAAGTCGTGCCGAGCTGACCTTGAGGAGCTGTCCAGACAGACGGACGGAATGAGAAAGGAGCTTTCAGCGCTGGGTAAGCAGCGAGACCGGATTGTGGCCTCGCTCTCCAAGATTGATAAGGACTCCAAGTCCCTTAAAGCGACCTGTAACGAGTCGCGGTATGAACAAAACAGGCTCCGCGACAAGCTCGGCAAGCTTCAAAACGAGCGGATGCAGACCGCCAAACGGTTGGCGAGAGCTCAGGAGGAGAGCAGAGCGAATACATCCACGCTGAAGAGGCTGTCGGAAGAGCTGGTGATGGCGACTCAGCAGGCGTCCGAAGCCCACAAGAGGTTGAACAAACTGCGGGCGAGGCTCGACCTTGCCGAGGAGCAGGCGTTGAGCCACAAGAGAAAGTTGACCTCTCTCGAGACAGCCAATGACGCCCTTCACAAGCAGCTATCCAACGCAATTAAGGTGAGGGATTCAGCAGCCCATCGTCGCGATTCGGTGGAGTCAAAACTTGCGTTGACCCGGTCTCGGCTTCAGACGACCCGCGAGCTGTTGAGCCAGCTCGAGGGGTTTCAGGAGGGCGTCCGTGCCGTCGCGAAGGTCTGGAAGA
>CAZKNE010000124.1:0-6520 GCA_964554005.1 uncultured bacterium
ATGCCGATAATCACGATGTTGTCGAACTTTCCCGCAAGCCGTTTGGCAAGGGATTTGGCTGCTCCGATGCTCTCGTGATCATGCACGGCGTCAGCAAATGCCAGCTTCAGGTCCACACGCCTGTTCATTATGGCACGTGCTGCCCTGTTTCCTCTTTCTTTCGCAAACTCATCCAGCTCTTTACGCTCGATACCATTGAGACTGCCGACCGCATCCGCCATGGCGTTTTGGCAGTCAAACTGCAACAGCTTGATGTCGATATCCATCTCACTCTCCCAATTTGTAAGAGTAATTCTCCACTTGAACGCTCATAAACGCTCACAAACATCAATATACTTGACCGAGGTCCAGGGGTCAAGCATCCCATCAAGCGCAAGCGGCAAGAGCTATCGCAAATCAGGGTTTTCCATTGCTGAGCGGCTTGTTCCGGGCAAGATGCGGTCCAGGCATAAAAGGGCTGACTTTTTGCTTCTCGCAAGTAATATTAAAGTATTGGAGTATTGATTCTGGCCTGGTCATCTTAATCAGTGGAGGAGAACATAGATGTTGAAGAAGGTGCTGCTTACCGTCTTGCTCTGTCTTGCGGCTTACATTCTCTCGATGGCAATCGTGCCTAAAACTGCCGAGCCGCCGGTTCTTAGGCTGAGGCTTCTGACTTTTGACCCGGGGGCGCTTGATGCGCTTGGGTTACCTGACGAGTTGTTGCTTGATTCGTATCCACCTGGGACTGATGGGCTCTACATGGTTCAGTTTTCGGGCCCTGTCGCTGGTGAGCAGAGGGAAGCGTTGGTTGACGCTGGCGCAAAGATAGTGGGCTATCTACCGGATTATGCCTACCTGGCAGTGATGGCGGATAGCAGCTGGGATATGGTGTCGCGTTGGCCTCGTGATGGCACGTTCGGGGCCGTTTGGGCGGGGATATATCAGCCAGCCTTCAAGGTAAGTCCCAGCCTGTTGGACGCGCCCTCTGATGCCGAGGACTTTATCGAGATCACGATTCAGCAGTTCGGTGAGACGCGCGAATCGCTCGACAGTCTTGCTGATGTGGTTGCCTCGAGCGAGGCGCGGGTCGAGGTCGTGGGGGATTCGGTGTTCAAGACCACGCAGCGGCTGAGGGTGAAGGTGTGGTTGGATGACTTATATCAGCTCGCAACTGAGGTGGCGAGGCGTCCGAGCGTTCTTTGGCTGGAGCGATATTGGCAGCCGGTTCTTCTGAACGAGAACTCCTGCTGGATATGTCAGTCCTTCTCGCAAGGAAGCACACCTGTGTGGAACAAAGGCATCCACGGCGAGGGCCAGATAGTTGGCATTTGCGACACGGGGCTTGATGCCGACATGTGTTTTTTCTATGACGCCTCGGAGGGGTTGCCGAGCTCAAGCATCAACAACAACCAGCGCAAGACGATCGTTTATTACGATCTTGCGGGGAACGGTGACTGGGACAGCTACGGGCATGGCACTCACTGCGCGGGAACAATTGCTGGGGACGATTCGGCCACCCCTGGGCAGTATGACACAGGGGACGGGATGGCGTTCTGCGCCAAGCTAGTCGTTCAGGATGCAGGGAGCGGCGGGTCGCTAGTTGGGCTGCCTGGCAACCTGAACACGCTGTTCAGTCAGGCCAGGAATGCGGGAGCAAGGATTCACTCCGACAGTTGGGGCAGCGGCTACAACGGTTACGATTCGTATGCTCAGGATGTTGATGAGTTCATGTGGGACAATCCCTCGTTTCTGATTGTGTTCGCGGCCGGCAACGACGGGCCAAACGAGCACACCGTTGGGACGCCTGCGACTGCCAAGGACCTTATCTCGGCGGGAGCATCGCAGAACGTTTACACCGGTGAGGACCCCGAGAACGTGGCGTATTTCAGCAGCAACGGCCCGACCGAGGACGGGCGGATGAAGCCGACTGTGTGCGCCCCTGGACAGACGGTTCGTTCTGCGGCCTCCGACTACAATGTATACACGTACAACTGCGGCCTACAGCACATGCAGGGGACGAGCATGGCTTGCCCAACGACGGCCGGGCTGGCGACCCTTGTCCGGCAGTATTATACCGATGGCTATTACCCGTCCGGGACGCCGAGCGCAGCCGACGGTTTCGTGCCAAGCGCCGCGCTGCTTAAAGCTACTCTCGTAAACTCCGCGAGGGACATGGCTGGCAACTACACGGACGGCCCGATCCCGAGCACGGGCCAGGGCTGGGGGCGCATCCTTCTGGACGATGCGCTCTACTTTGCTGGGGACCAATGCTCGTTGGAGGTTCACGACGTCTCGCCGGGGCTTACGACGGGTCAGAGCGATAGCTACCAGGTGAAGTCGCAGGGCGAGTGTAAGCTCGAGGTAACTCTCGTGTGGACGGACTATCGCTCGTCGCTGTCTGCGAGCACTAATCTCGTCAATGACCTCGATCTCACGGTCGAGTCGCCCGATTCGACCATGTTCAAGGGGAACAACTATGCTGACGGGAGCTCAACCTCGGGCGGCACCTACGACAGGCTGAATGTGGTTGAGTGTGTGCAGATTGACAACCCCGACCCAGGCACATATCAGATTACGGTGTTGGCCCACAACGCGCCGGTAGGGCCTCAGCCATACGCACTTGTGGTGACGGGGGCCGGCTCGAACGAGGCGCCAGAGCTCTCAAACGGAAGCGTATCACCTGATTCTGGAGATGAGACAGATACGTTTGCGTATTCGGTCGATTACTTTGATGCGGACGGTGATGGTGCGCACACGAAGGATGTCTATATCGATGGTGCGCCACACGGGATGTCTCTCTCGACAGGTTCTGAAAGTGATGGGACTTATGGATACGAGACGCTACTGCCCAGCGAAACGCGCAACTACTATTTCTACTTCGAGGATGGACGGGGTGAGAGCGCCAGGCTGCCGGCGACTGGGTCGTATTCGGGGCCGACAGTGGATGGTGCTCCTCCGGAATCGACGTGCTGGTGCGATGAGTACTCAGGTAGCCCGATAGCGGTCAATTTCACTGCCTCGGACACTGGGAGCGGTGTCCTGAAGACCCAGCTCTACTACCAGTATCAGTCGGGCGGGTGGACTGACTCGGGCAATTCGCTCGGCGGCAACGCCGGGACATTCCACTTCAGCCCGCCGCACGGAGGGGGAGTCTATTACTTCTACACGATAGCGACTGATACGGCTGGCAATCGTGAGGAGCCGCCGGCCGTTGCTGATACCCAGACGGTTTATGATGCCAGCGCCCCATCGTCGAGCTGCACTGGGCCTGACTGGGCGTCAACGATCGTTGAGCTGAACTTCACGGCCACCGATGGAGGCAGCGGCGTCGATCAGACCTACCTCTGGTATCGTTACGCGGGCGGTTCCTGGCAACAGTTCGGCGAGCCCGGAAGTGGCGAGGCCGGCATTTTCTCCTTCACGCCACCCTCGGGGGATGGCATCTACTCATTCTACACAATCGCTAGCGATCGGGCCGGGAACGAGGAATCAGCGCCCGGAAGCGCCGACGTTCAGGTCGAGGTGGAGACCGTGCCTCCGCAATCCTCCTGCACAGCCCCCAGGCTCTCCAACGAGCTCGACATCTCAGTCCAATATACCGCCTCGGATGCCAAGTCGGGCATCGACAGCGTGCGGCTGTGGTATAAGTTTGATAATGGGGCTTGGAACGACACTGGACAGGACGAGACGGAGACATCTGGGACTTTCGATTTTCATCTGGGCAGAGGCGATGGCAACTACTACTTCTATACGATAGCGAGGGACGTTGCGGGGAACGTAGAGACCCCTCCTGAAAACTCCGACACATTCACCATACTCGACACAGTAAAGCCCGAGTCGTTCTGCACGGCACCCGGGTGCACCCCGTCCGGGTCCATTACTGTTTGGTTTGAGGCGAGGGACCCCGACACGAACATTGAGAATACGAAGCTTTACGCCAAATTCGAGGATGGCCAATTTGAGTACACGGGCCTTGAGGAACAGGGCACCGTGGGGCAGTTCGCCTACGCGGCGGACCAGGGCGAGGGCACGTATTACTTCTACGGCATATCTGAGGACAAAGCGGGCAACGTAGAGGACCCACCCGCTAGCTACGACGCGGCAACTGTGCTCGACCAGTCTGGCCCTAGCTCGGCGTGTGCTTCCCCTGCTGTCAGCTCGACGACGTTCACGATAACCTTCACCGCGAGCGATGCGGGCTGCGGGGTCAATCACACCACTCTGTTCGCAAGCTTCGCGGGCGGGTCCCATTCGGCATGGGGTGAGCCTACTGAGGGGGACTCGGGAACATTTGAATTCACAGCCGAGCAAGGCGACGGAACATACAGATTCTACACGATGACGCTCGACCTAGCCGGTAACGAGGAGGCCCCTCCTGCAACACCGGACACCGTAACGATCGTCGATAGCGTCCCCGCAAGCTCGTCCTGCACATCTCCGGCCTACTCCACGGTGGGCACGATCGCGGTTGATTTTCTGGCCTTTGACCAGAGCTCGCAAGTCGTCTCGACAAGACTGTGGTACCGCATCGGCGATGGCGACTTCCAGGATTCGGGCCTTTCATTGGCTGGAACGTCGGGGACGTTTGAGTTTCCCTGCTTCTCCGGGGAGTCGCAATATGAGTTTTATACAACGGCGACCGACGCTGCCGGCAATCAGGAAGCGCCCCCGGCCGGACCCGACACAACCTGCACATTCGACGCCACAGCGCCTCAATCATCATGCAGCTCACCCGACCTCGTAAACGAGGCGCCGGTCGCGGTCGGGTTCGAGGCGGCAGATTCTCTCTCAGGCGTCTCCGAGACCGAGTTGCTGTTCAGCTTCAATGGCGGTGATTGGGAGCATTCTGGCCTCTTCATGACGGGAACGTCAGGCAGTTTTTCGTTCTCGCCTCCCTATGGTGCTGGGACCTATCGGTTCGTGACGGTCTGTGCGGACCTTGCTGGCAACGTTGAGGAGGCCCCGGCGGAGGCCGACTGCTCGACCTATTTCGATGAGTATATGCCCCTTTCGAGCTGTTCCTCCGCGTCGGCCACGACCGAGACGAGTGTTCTCGTGTCTTATGCTGCAAGCGGCGGCGTGAGCGGGCTTCAGCAGGTCGAGCTCTGGTTCGTGTTTGAGGGTGGCGATGCACAAGATAGCGGGCTGGTAGCGGACGAGGCGGCAGGAACGTTCGAGTTCGAGGCCGAGCTCGGCGACGGCCATTACGGGTTCTTCACCATCGCCATTAGCAACGATGAGACCCGTGAGCAGGAGCCTACGAGTCCTGACTCGGTAACGCTCGTTGACACAACGCCTCCGACCACGACTTGCGATGCGCCTCAATATGCGACCCTCTCCTCGATCACGGTCGGGTTCTTCTCTAGTGATGCGCACTCGGCGATTGCGAGCGCCTCGCTCTACTACAGAATAGATGGTGGTGCGTGGGTTCTGTTCGAGACCCTCGAGGGGACACCGTCCGGTGCATTTTCGTTCGACTTCCCGGGGCCGGAAGGGGCTTATGCATTCAGCGTCGTGGCGGTTGATGCTTTGGGCAATGCCGAAGCGCTGGACGCAGCTTGCGCAACGACCATCTATGACGTTACTGCACCCATGTCCACGAGCGAGTCGTCGGACTACGTGAGCGAATCAACTATCGCCATTCAATATGAGGCGTCGGATAACATAGCTGGCGTCGCGCGAGTTGATCTTTACTACCAGTTTGGGGAGAGCGGCTGGACGTATTTCCAAACCAAATCCGACCCAATCAGCGCCTTCGATTTCGGCCTCGCGACCCTGGAGGGCACGTGGGGGTTCGCCGCCGTGGCTCAGGACGCAGCGGGCAATGTTGAGCAGATTCCGACCGAGCCTGAAACGCGCACGGTGGTTGATTGGACGGCACCTGTCGTTACGGTTTCAACCCTCGTATGGGCGAGCGCCAGCACGCTAGATGTCAACTTCGAGGCGACTGACTCGGTGTCCGGCTTCGCTGGTGCTTCGCTGTGGTATCAATTTGACGAAGGCGACTGGCACGCGGCGGACGTCTCCTGCGGGCCAGAGGGCAGCACCCTACAGTTTGATTTTAACTCCGGTGAGGGGGCTTACGATTTCTGGGTCGAGGTCAAAGACCTCGCTGGCAACTCGAACGGCAATCCCACGCATTCCCTTGCGAGCACGACGTTCGACGCGACACCGCCGAGCTCGAGCTGCGTTGCACCAGAGTTTGCTACGCAGTCGCAGATAGAGGTCCTGTTTGATGTGGAAGATGCGCTTTCCAGCCAAGTCTTCACAAAACTGCAATACAGTCTAGATGGCGGGCAATGGGTGGCTCTGCCCGGCGTCGAGGAGGGTTTTGACGGCAAGTTCAGCTTCGAGACGCCGTCCGATGGCGTTTACGTTTTCAGAACGCTCTCGACTGACCTTGCGGGTAATCAGGAGACCGCGGGGGCATCGGGCACGTGCGGGACGGTCGTTGATACCCACGCGCCATCGTCAACGTGCACGGCGCCCGAGCTTGTAGCCTCAACTGCGGCAACGATTGCGTTTTCTGCCAGCGACG
>CAZKNE010000125.1:0-6510 GCA_964554005.1 uncultured bacterium
GTTGAGCTCAGTCAGATAGGAGTTTAACGCTAAAACCCCTCGCCCCAGAAGACCACTCTGCCTCCACAGCAGCGAGCAGATAACGAGAGAACCTAATTGAGGCGCAGCCACAACACAACCAGAAGCTGCAACCCCCAAGGCAACAGACTAATAATTGATATTCACAATAGTCCAATCAAACGAATACCACAGGTCCTGAGCGTAAACCGGAACACCCGGCGCCTGCAAAACCGATGCAAACAAAAGGCCTGTCCGAGCCCATCCCGCAACGCCGGGGCAATGATAGGCGAATATCCGCTTGGGTCCGGGCGTATTGCGAGTGAGATACATGCTCGGGCGAAGAGGTGCTGGCCCCAGCGTGGGAAGTCCTAAGTTCAGGTAGAATATCTGCCCCTGATAGATGGCGGCGACATAAAGATCAGCTTGCACGTCCCTGGGCCCTAGGTTTCGGACGTTAGCGTGAATCGTGAACGAATCGTCCGTAACCATCCGAGGCGCATAATTGGTTGATGTTACCGTGACTTCCGGCCCGGATGGAGCATTGATCAAGAAGTCCTTGTAACAGGTAATTGGATAGGTTGCATCGGCCGCGTAGTCAACGCCCGGCGCTATGTTGGCGTCAATGGTGAGCCTGAAGGTGATCGGAGATGCGTCATATTCAACTGCCCTGAACTCGAAATCCCTATCAGGAGTTACTTCGCCGCAAGAGGGAATGAGCTTGAGGTCATTGACATCCTTGTATGAGAACGAGTCGCCGAGTGGCAGATAGTCAAAATGCTGATCATCCGAGAGGCTGAGAGTGCTGTCCAAAAGTTCATAGTTGCTCATAAAAGTCACTCGGGCCTCGATGATCTCGCCGCACTCAATCATCTTGTTATGAGTGTGCGGGACGGTGGCCGAAGCGCCCTGATTGTCGTCGTCTATGGCGAAGTTCACAACTGTCAGGTCAAGCGGTGTGCAGATGCCGACGGTGACCGTCTGCTCCCACGAGTAGCCAAACGTGTCGGCAACAATGACGAGAAACTCCCCATCAACAATCGGCCCTTCCGCCGAATCACACCCAAAATAAACAGGAGCGGCCGTGAATGTGAACGGGACATAAACGCTTTCCATTGCAGACAGGTTGTTAATATGGCTTACCGCACCGACATCAACGCGGGAAACGTTCGCCCTCGGAATAATGCGAACCGTCAAATCAAGCGCCTCGACACTTCTGTCCGTATTGACCAGCTTGAACTGGCAGTTCACCTTCTCCCCACTGTCGATCAAACCGTTGTGATTTGGCGTGCCGTCTCTAAGGAAATATGGGCCAATCGGGGCAACCTCGACCGGACCCGCCACCTGTGCCTCGATCTCGATCTGGCCGTCTTGGTTTGGTGGGGGCGCCACCGTTCCTGCGTTCGACAGAAACGAGATCGCGAAACCTGAATAAAACCCCGGAGCGAGCGCACTGCGGTCAAGAGAGACCCCTACTGTTCCAGACTGCCATGGGTCCAGCCAAAACCCGGACGTGGACAGAGCAATGACCTCTGTGTTAGGCCACAAGGAGACCTTCAAGGGCTTGCTCGACATGTTCTTCACAGCTAGCTGCTTGTAGAAAATGAAGGTCTGAAAGTCGAACGACGCGGGGGTGATCAGAACCTCAACGTCGGGATCGGCTGTCGGGTCGATCGGCGTTAGGGCCACAACGTTAGAGAAATTGCTCTCCGCTGCTGTTAGGTCAAACTGCGAGGGTTGGGCCTTTATTCTGTAGTATAGGGTCCGCATCTCCTCCTTTGTAGATGTATCCCGAAAGGCATACTGCGAAGCTGCCGGAATACGATACCAATACGGGACCGGGGCCACGTCAAAATCAGGCGAGAAATCCCTTTCGATGAAATACTGATAGGCGCCGGGAACAGTATCCCAGGTAAGCTCAGTCTCCATCCCTTTGGGCATAACGCGGCCATGCAGGACTGGGGCGGGCAATTGCTGCCGAACTTCATCGGCATATATGACACTCGTCGAGAACAGCATAAGTAAAACGGCCACAGCGCAGCAAATCGCACCTCGAGGCATCTGACTCCTCCCAAACGTAATAGCGAGAATATAACCCATCACAGAAACGAAATTGACCTAAACTCTAATGACACACCCCTTGCCTGTCAACCGCAGTGTTTCCCCAGGCTCGACCCTCGATTTGGCGAAAGGTGATTGCGTTATTAGCCGTCCCAGCGAGACATGCACAGAACGCCCGGCGCTCCCCTGATTATCCATCTCTGATCAGGATAGTAGTGAGGAGAATCAGGGCGCCGTCTTAGTTTCCATGTCCGCACGCTACTGAGGACGCTCCCCCCCTTTAGGTTCGTGTCGAGTGTCGTAATGAGGGTGTATGCCGTGCCCTGAAAGGCGCAACCTGTCATGTAGGACCACCGCTTGCCCCGTGCCCTTTAGGCCGGCGGGCACCACGGGGCTGGTTACTCGTCAGGTTTTACAGGCTGCTCGTCTGCCAGTTCTTCCGATTCGCTGGCATTCGCCTCCGTTGCTGTCTCGGGGGGCGTTTCCTGTTTTTCGGGCGCAGCCTCGACGGCTGTGGTCTCCTCGGGAATCTCTCCGGAGCCCTCCTGGGGGTCCGGTGGAATGTCGGACTCTGCCGCCGCCACCGCCTGCTCTGGGTCGCGCGTGGTCGGCTCCTCGAGCGGTGCCGGCGATTCCGCGGGTTCTGGTTTCTCCAGCACAGGCTCAGAGATAGGGGCCTCTGGGATAGATTCCACCTCAAACACTGACGCTACCTTAGCTTTAGGTTGCTCGCCAGAAAGCCCGTCTGCGCCAATCGCGTTGTTTACGGCCTTAGTGAGACGGGAGACCTTCCTCGCGGCAGTATTCCTATGTATCGTTCCTTTGCCTGAGGTCTTAGCTATCGCCGAGGCCGCGCTTCTGTATAGCTCCACTACCTTCTTGTTGTCCGTGCCTTGGCTCTCACCAATAGCGGCGTTCAGCTTCTTCACGGTGGACTTCATATTGCTCTTGCGGATACGGTTACGTGCTCTCCGCTCCTTGCTCTGCCTTAGCCGCTTAATTGCAGACTTGTGCTTTGGCACCTATTTTCTCCTGTTTAATACCAGCATTTGCCAGCATGCTCACGTTAAGAGCTCAAGCCGGCGATAGGATTCGAACCTACGACCTGCTGATTACGAATCAGCTGCTCTACCATCTGAGCTACGCCGGCAACCATCTCTTGTCTCGTCAAAATCCCGGCAAGTGATCTCTGCACCACATTGAAGCACTATTAAACCAGCTTCCAGGGATGATTATGACGCAGAGCAGCATTATCATAATCAACACGAGAACCGCAAGGTTGAGTTTGCGCTCGAGGTCAGGGTCAATCTGCCCTGAAACTTGCGCGGCCACTTTTTTTGCTAAGTTACCTTCTCTGTTGCTCGCGGTCTTGTCCATCGGTCTTTGCTAGTTTTGGCTTATCTCGGCTTGAAAATGTTGCGAATATCCCTGGATGAGGACCCCGACGCTTCTGGTTCTGCTCCTGTAACCTTGTCCTCAAAAACCTGGCAGTCATATTTGCTCTTCAGGGCATTCATTGCCTCGTTCTGTGATTGCTCCCGCATCTGCCGGCGTAACTTGTTCATAATCAGCGTTCTAACACGCTCAAGGGGCTTCAGTTTCGAGGGCTCTTTCTTCTCAATATAGAAGAGGCTCCACCCCTTCTTGGTCTTGACCGGCTCGCTGATCCCGTTCTCGTTGAGAGCGAAGATGACCTTCTCAATTGCCGGATCGCGTCCGATGCCTGGGATGTATCTCCCTCGGGTTATGTAGCCCAAATAACCGCCATTCCTGGCGTTCGTCTTGTCGATCGAGTTCTTCTTGGCATACGCCGAGAACTTGTCAACCGTAAGGCCTTTCAACAGCCCTTGCCTTGCCTGCTTAGCACTTTTCTCGTTCTCAAGAACCAGAATCCTGGCCTTCAAGCGCTCCTTGCTGACGAACTCGTCCTTGTGCTCGTCATAGTATTTCTTGATCTGCTCGTCGTTCACCAGAAGGTCGTCCGCAATGCGCCTTCTAACCTCTTCAAGCGGTCGATATGCCGCCGGCTGGAGGCTTTCGACCTTAACGATCACGTAGCTCCCCTTCTTGGCCCTGATCACGTCGCTTATCTGGCCCTCGGACAGCGCGAAGACCGCCTGGTTGACCCCCGGGTCCTTCCCGAGGCCACGAATGTAACCACCATCCGTAACCCAACCAAGCAGACCGCCGCTGCCGGCTGTCGACTCGTCCTTCGACCGCTCCCTGGCAATCTGCTCGAACTTCTTCGGGTCCTTCTTGAGCTCCACAAGCGTCTTCTGACCTGCCTTCTCGTCCGAGAAAACGATCATCCGAACACGAGCCCTTGCCATGGTCTTATACTTGTCCTTATTGGCCTCGTAATACTGCGTAACCTTCTCATCCGCAACGCCAACCCTGTCCTTTAGGTGTGTGCGATAATACTCGTTTTGAAGGATTTTCTTGCGAGCATCCGCGATTTTGCGCATTATCTCGGGGTCCTTGTCCAGACCCGCATCAACGGCAGCATTGGCCAACAGCTCGTTCTCAACCATCTTGTTGAGCAACTCGATCTTGCCGCTCTTCGTCTTGAACTTCGTCTGCATATAAACGGGAATGTCCGCGATCTCCTGCTCAAGGTCCGCGTTGGTTATCGTAACGTCACCGATCCTCGCCAACACATCGCTCTCACCGACTGTCTTGGCCGCACCGGGCTGAACCGGAGCTTTTTGCTGTGCCTTTTGTGCCGGCGTGCCAACTTGCGATTTCTCGGACTCACCACATCCCAAAAGCGCTGCGAGCATTACGACCATCATCAAAAACACCAGAGTACTCCACATCGCTCTCTTCAATCTAACCATCCTGTCCTCCATTAAAGGAAAGTTCCTAACCCCGACGCCATCGTCCCAATCAAACCGCCAGGGAGAGCCCCAAAAGACACATGACATTGGCGTATAACATACAAAACACACGGTTCATCTGTCAAGTTCAGAATCTTGAACCATCACGGCTGATGCTAGGTTCCCCTTTTTGTGCAGCGCGATAATTGCGCTTGTGAATAAGCAAGTCACCTCAGCAACTAACTTGTTCCTGACCAGAAGCCCGCGCAACCAACCCATCAACCGCGGGCAACCTTCAGCCATCAAACTCCCAATCTGTGAAGTTTATCTCGCCGATCAGCTCGTATGTGCCTGTCCTCGCAAGAGCGATGAACCAACGGCCCTTAGACAGCGGAAAACCAGAATAGAAGGTGAAGTCGAACAGCGACAGCGAGCGCCTCGTTGACCGAGGCTTTATAGAGATGTCTGTCTCAAAGACGCATGGGACCTGTGAGAACGTGGGGTAATAGAGCAGCTGCTCCCCCGTCCAGAGGGCGAGATACACGTCCACGTTAAGCGTTGATGGCATCGGGTTGATGATGTAATAGAACGCATGCATTGTATCATCGACAGAGTAGCTCGTGCTGTTGAGATGGAGCCCAACCCTGGGCGTGTAATCGGTCGAGCCGCCACCCAACGCGTAGAGGTTGCCATCCATGTCCCCGAAGTAGAGCGTCCCATTCTCGCTGATTGCGGGCGAGGAGACGATCTGGCTGCCGGTCTCAAACGTCCATCTCAAGTTTCCGTCCGAGTCGAGGCTATAGAGCCGGCCGTCGAAGGCGCCGAAATAGCAATTGCCGTCCAGGTCTAGAGCACAGGAAGAATAGACCTCGGACCCAACGTTGAAAGACCATTTTGTCTTTCCCTCAGGCCAAATGCAGTAGAGATACTTATCGTAAGAGCCGAAGTATATCGAGCCATCAGCATAGACCGCGGGCGATGACCTGATGTCATCTAGCGCCTCGTATTGCCAGAATATCTCGCCATTACCGGGCTCGAGGCAGGTCATCGTATTGTCCCAGCCGGGCACGTAAAGCATCTCGTCAGGGCCTATCGCGGGCGAGCCGCCTATCCAGTCATAGCCGTAATACGACCACTTCAGCTCGCCGAACGGCGCAAAAGCATACAACCGGCGGTCGTCTGCTCCAACGTAGATACTCCCGTCATCCGCAATGGCGGGCGCCGAGGCAAGCCAGTCGTAGGCATCGTAACTCCAGTTCAGCGTCCCGTCGCTTCTAAATGCGTAGAAGCTCTTGGAGCGAGAGCCGAAGTATATCGAGCCATCCGTCCCTATCGTTGGCGGACCATCGTTATAGGCGCCGGTATCGAACTGGGCTACAAGCTCGCCGTCCAACGTCAGCCAATAGAAATTATGATCGTAGGAGCCAAAAAAGACGCCTAGATGGTCGGCGACGGCGGCCGTCGAGGAGATGTCGTCAAGGGCGCTAAAGGTGAATGCCTCGCTCCCATCGGGGTTGAGGCAGTAGAAGTTGTCAGAGCCGACGTAGATTCTTCCCTCAGCATCGATGACTGGAGAGCAAGAGAAGTTGCCGCCAATCGGTAAAACCCACTCAAGGTCGGGGACATCCGGCCCCAT
>CAZKNE010000126.1:0-6508 GCA_964554005.1 uncultured bacterium
CTCGAGCCGGGCCAATGGGCGGAGATGCGTTCGAGCTCGGTCGCGGACAAGGATGCGGTCTTGATACAGGAGGCCGCGCGGGCCGCGATTCATAAGGTCCCCCCGAGGCAGCGTGCGGTGCTTGTCATGCGTATTTATGATGGTATGGACTATGCCACGGTGGCTAAGACGCTCGGATGTTCCGAGGGCGCGGCCAAAGCGAATTTTCACCATGCGATGCAGAAGCTTCGCAAGTATTTGAAGGATTTCGCGTAGGCAACTGAGATGAACTGCAAGGATTACGAGAAACTGTTTGACGATTATGTTCTGGGCACTCTTGGGAGCAAGCAGCGCCGGGAGCTCGAGGACCACGTGGCCTCATGTAAAAACTGCGGCCAGAAGCTAGATGAGGCGAGGGCTGTTCACGACTTGCTGAAAGCGGCGCCTGCCTCGTTGACCGACGAGGAGTGGGAGCGAATCGAGAGGAAAACGCTCGCTAGGCTGCGCGATGAGATGGCCGAACCCGCGCGTCAGGGCGTTTTGTCGAGGCTTGCCGAGTTCCTGAGGCCTTTGCTACGGCCTCAACCGAGGCTCGTGCTTGCGCTCTCGTCCGTGATTATTGTGGGCTTCGTCCTGGTCTTTTCCTTGCTGTGGTTCAGCAGCTCGAAGCAGCGCTTGATCTCGGACAATTCAGACCTGTATCGCCTGTGGACTGACCAGACGCAAGACCACTGGACAAGCGGCGAGATCGCATCCGTAATGGCTGGTGTAGAGAAAATACTTGCAGAGAAAAACGGTGAATCGATCGATGCGTCAGACCCGGAGTCAGTGCTCGATGCGATCACTTTGGAAAGCGACCTAGACGAGGCAGGTTCCGAGGCCATTGATTCAGAGATAAGAGAGCATTCCGATATGTGGGGTATCAATGGCTACTACTCAGACATACTTGACGCATCGCCAGTGGAAGTGCAATCGGCGGTAAATGAAGTATTTGGCAACATTAAGAATGGAAGTTAACTAACTGCCAGAAACGTGAGAGACCGTTTTGCAGTGTGAATCAACTAAACAGGAGAAAGGGAAAATGCTGAGAACAAAGCATAGATGCATGGCGACGGTCGTTGTGGCCCTGGTGTTCTGTCTGGGCGTGGCTTTCGCACAGCCGGGCATGGGCTTTGGGTTCTTTGGGGATGACGGACCGTCCAAAGGCAAGAGAGACGAGGCAAAGGACATCTTGTCCACCGTCTATCTAATGGAGCTGACCAAAGAGCTCGAGCTGACGAAGGAGCAGGCGCTCGACATTGCGGCCGTTATCGAGAAGCATGAGAAGACGAAAGTTGAAGATCAAAAAGCGATCCGAGATGCGATGCTAGGGATCAAGCTTGAGCTCTGGAACGATAAGCCCAACGAGAAAAAGCTGAGAAAATACATCGCCCAGATCACGTCCGCGCGAGATAAGATGAAGGACGAACAGGGCAAAGGCCGGGATGAGATAATGTCCAAACTCTCGGTAACGCAGCAGGCGAAGTTCATCCTCTTCCATACTAGATGGATGAAGAAGCTTCAGCGCATCAGGGAGCACATCAGAGGCGAGAAGATGCGCAGGCGAGACGGGCCCGGGCAAATGGGCGGCAGACCGCATGGAATGAAGTAGCGCACGCCCGGGTTGCGTGCAGGTTGCGTGAGCCCGAAGGCAAACGATTAGACTTTAGGGGGCATGTTCTTCCAGGGAGCATGTCCCTTTTTCATTCAGCGGCCGCTTTGTGCCTCTTCAGACACGAAAAGCAGACCTGCAAGCTGCCGATTCAATGCACATCTGGGCGCCTCCATTTGCGCCAGCGAAGTGCGAGTTCCAACAGACCCTTGATTACTCCGAGCCCATATCCAAAATGCATCAGAAAGAAGCAGAGCGGAAACAGGACGGCCGCGCGAACCTTGCCCGAGAGCGCTATCCCCTTTCGCCGGGCGTAGATAAGGCCGAAGACAATGGAGAGCAAGATGTACGATATGCCCGCCCCGCAGTCCACCCATAGTTCCTCACCGGAGGCCCACGGCAGGCGAGCCAGAACCACGATCACTGCCACTGCGAACAACAGAGGAAGGAAGTAATAGGCCCGCAGCAGACGTGGGTGCAGGCGGAAGATGAATACTTTCGACCACCCCATTGCCAGAAACTGCCCAAAGAGGCGGCGAAACGAGGCGCGGCTGAAATAGAGCGTCCTGATCTTTGGCGAGTAGTATATCTTCAGGCCGTTCTCGACCATGCGGAAGTTGAACTCCGCGTCCTGACCCTTGTTCAGAGACTCGTTAAACCCACCAACCTTGTCGAAGACCTCTCGCCGGTAGGCCCCGAAGGGCACGGTGTTCACGTTCGCCGGCCTGTCGCTGTATCTGAAACCAGCGCCTCCGGACCCGAACGGACAGTTCTGCGCAATATTGATGACGTCAGCAAGAAGCGTCTCGCCATGCCCTTGGACAAGCGTGCCGCCCACGCAATCCGCGCCCGTGCGCTCAAGCGTCTCGAGGTTCTTGGACAGAAAATCGGGAAAGACGGCGCTGTGAGCACCAAGAATGACGACTACATCGCCCCGCGCTGCCTCAACGCCCAGGTTCAGAGCGACCGGAGTGATCCGCATCTGATTCTTGATGACTCGCCCATTGCCCATCTTTAGCAGCTTCTGCTCGGCAACTTCCGCGGAGCCATCGTCGCTCATCCCATCGACAACGATTATCTCGAATCGCTCCCTCGAAAGATCGCTCGCCGCAAGTGCATCCAAGTTCACCTCGATGCTCTCTCGCTCGTTGCACATGGGGATCACGACCGAGACCGCTGGCCGTGTGCCGCTCTTGGCAGGCGAGTCCATCATACCTTGTTCCCGCCTTCTACTTTCGAATCAACACCCCTAACCAACTCAAGCCTCGAATACGCCTCGAGCAGCTTAGCCTCCTCAAGCGGCCAGTTATACTTCTCCTCGAAGAGGCGCCGGCCAGCCTCACCCATCGAGGCGAGCCGCTCAGGGGCGCCTGCAAGCTCATCCACCGCAGCTGCTATCGCCCCCGGGTCCTTCGGATCCACACAAACGCCACAGCCAGCCTTCTCGATGATCTCCGGCCAGACGGAGAAGTTGGACGCTACGATCGGAAGCTGCGCGGCCATGTAGTCAAATACCTTAGTGCCGAGCATCTCACTGTGGCTGGGCGCAGGCAGGACGCAGTTCATCCCGATGTCCGCATCAAGCAAATAGTCAAATAGTTTATCAAGCGATACCCACCCCAGATACTCAACGTTCGTGCGCCCGGAGAGAACCTCGTGTCTAAAGCTCTCGCTGTGGAACCTACCGACAAGCCAGAGCTGGGCCAGAGTCTTCATAAGATCAAGCGCCTCAGCCAGACTCGACACACCTCGCATTTTCGTCAGGCTCCCGACGTATATGAGCCGCAGCCGACGGCTCCCATCAAACACCTCTCTCGGCCTGTCCGGAAGAAGCGGGAAGTAATTCCTGACAAGCACTGCGTTTGGGCCCGAGAAGCGCTGCATAGCGTAAGGTTCGGCCACAATTGCGAGCTCAAATCGCCGAACGGCCGCCATCTCCAGCCGGCCGAACAACCACGCCAGCGGCCTCTTGAGCAATTTAGGAACCCAGGTTTTCTTGGCAAGCGTCTTCAGAACGTCTTCATGAACGTCATAAACGACCTTGCATCTGCCAAAAACGCTCAGCCAAAGACCCATCGGCACGAGCTCCGGGTCATGGAAATGAAAGACGTCCGGCCTGACTTGTCGATAGGACTTGTGAATCCACCGGTAAGCTCTCAATGTGCCGAGCAGTTTGCCGCCTTTTCGCTCGAATGGATGAAGCTCAACGCCCTTGACCTTCAACAGGCCCTCCGCCGGGTCTCCGACGCCGACAAGGTGGACATCATATCGCTTGGCAAGCGAGACAGCTTCCTTCTGAAACACTCTGGGATCATCAATAGAATGCAGCGAGCTTGCGATGAGGATTTTCATTGTTGACGTTCAGTCAAATACCATAGGAACTTCATCATGACATAAGCGGCTGGGTTCAAGACCACACCCCTGCATTCGCTAAACCGCTCACGCCCCAGCCCCGTTCACTGGCGTTTGACCTTTCGCAGTATTGGCAGCGCCGTAACCACGAGGCTGGTGAGCCAGGGGCCAATAACAGTCTGAAAGACATGCCGCAGATGGGCATCGCTCGGACATTTCCCTCCAAGCAGCACTAGCGTCCGAAGAAGCCACCATCTGGCTACTAGCCCTCGTCTCCTAAAAAAAGCTCGCCTTGAGATGGCATAGGCAAGGGCGCCCTTCTTCCTGCGCTCGTTATGGCAAAGCCGTCGCTCAGGCCCTATCTCGTCACGATTTACGAAGGAGGCGATCCGCTGCCACATCTCGCCGAACTTCGGGAACCAGCTCGAGTCCGGCAGCGGGAACGTGGGGTCCAGGTAGTATATGACGAGCGCCCAGCTCTCGTATCTCTCAAACAGAGTTGGTTCATGCTCAAGTGCCGTCTTGATCGCCTCCTGAGCCATTGCGGTGTCATTGTGGACGAGATAGCCACAGGCTATCCTGAGCCAGGTCGTCGCCAGATGTTCGTTCTTGACGCGCTGCGGGACCGCATCGCCCATCGCCTCGAAATGCCGCCTCAGGGCCTTCAGGTGCATGGCCCATTGTTCTGCCGGATTGCCAGAAAGGCTGCCCGTTCTGACTGTATAGAAGGCTACAACATCCCGATGAGGCATGAACCTGCACCCCACCGCCCAGAGCTTGAACCGCAGGTCAGTGTCCATTGACCACCGCATTGTCCCGTCAAAGCCGCCGACCTTCTCAAGCCACTCCCGTCGCACCATGAAGCCAGGCGTCGGATAATGCGGTGGAAACGGCCCCATGCTTCTATCTAAGCGACTATGCCCCACTCGCGTCGTTTTTATCGTTGTGCCGTTACGCGCGTCGATCGCCCTGCAGGACCCGTAGCAGACCCCAGCATCAGGATTCTCATCTAGAAGTCTCGCCTGAATCTCCACCCTCTTCGCAGCAAAGCGATCGTCCGAGTCCAAAAAACATAGATATTCGCCGCGGCTCGCCTTGATGCCTGCATTCCGGGAAGAGCCGGCGCCCTCGTTCTCCTGTGTTACAATAGCAATGCTGTCTCTATAACGCTCAAGGATCGCTGCGGTCCCATCGGTCGAGCCGTCGTTGATGACCACGACCTCTATATCAGAGAGCGTCTGCGCAAGGGCGCTCTCGATGGCGTCCGCGACGTGCGCCTCGTCGTTATAGACAGGGATGATGATGCTGACTTTCGGCCGCCTCTGACCTTCCAGCTCGACACCTGCCATCATTTGCCCGGCCCAGTTGAACTGCTTCTGCACATTCCGCGACCTATTCGTGCAAGTAAAGTGGACGCCCGACCCGATGTGTGCCTCATCAACCTCTTGAGCGTGTCCCAGTCCACCTGCTGAGGCAGATGTCCCCGACCATCAACTACCGCAACTGCCAGCCATTTGAAGGCCTGATAAACTCTGCCAGTCGAGAACGCCTGCCGGGACATCGCATAGGCAAGCGCCGATTTCACCCGGCGCAGACCACCGCCGTAGTGCCCATCATGCTTCACAGACAGAGCATCGTGCGCGGCCGAGACGATCCCCCGCCAAGCCGCACTGTAATCCTCGATGCCATTGCCCTCGGCCAACGGATACTTCAGGTCTAGCTGTCTTACCAACGGAACCCAGTGCATCGGCGATTCAAGCAGTCGGCGATCGTATCGCAGCGCCTCAAGCAGCGAATCCAAAGCGAGATCGTGCTCTGAGCGACTCAAATGGTATCCTGCCTGCTTCATCCAGATTGCGGCCAACTTGCGGACGCGGACCGGACGAGGCGCACGCCGACCCATCCTGGCGAAATGCAGCCTATTGGCAAACAGGGCGCACTTGGAGTGCTCGGGAACGTTCTGCGACATGCTTCCCGGCCGAACTCCCCGACTCGCAACCGCAACCTTGACTCGCCGAAAAACGCACCCAGCCGCCCACAACCGCCACCACATGTCAGAATCCTCAACAGCTTTCAACCGCTCGTCAAACAGGCCAACCTTCTCGAACCACTCACGGCGCACCATCACCGAGAAGACCGGAAAATGGGGAGGGAACACGTCGCTTGGAGGGTTATGCTCGGGCCTGGCAAGCGAGAAATCACGAAGGACCTTGCCTGTTACAATGTCAACATCGAGCCAGCCCGCGTAACATAGGCCGACCTCAGGCTCTTCTCCCAATACTGCAGCCTGGACCTCAGCCTTCCGAGGCAGAAACGTGTCATCCGAATCGAGGAAACAGAGATACTTGCCGCGACTGGCCTGGATGCCACTGTTCCTGGCGCCGGGCAGGCCGCGGTTTTCCTGCCTGATGTGGACGATTCGTCCTTCATACTCCTTCAGGACATCAGGCGTCCCGTCGATCGAGCCGTCGTCAACTACAATCACCTCCACATCAGGAAGCGTCTGCAAAAGGGCGCTCTCGATGG
>CAZKNE010000127.1:0-210 GCA_964554005.1 uncultured bacterium
GCGAGTTCTGCTTTGGTCATGCCCAGGGCGTTCAATATGTCCTGCAACGTCTCCCCCGGAGGCGTTACAGCATCAGGCTTGTACTCATTCCTCAATTGTTCACTCATCGTGATAATCCTCCGCCAACTCAAGTATTCGGATGGCCGTCACTCCCGACCAATCCAATCCGCCATCAGCCTTCGTAGGTATCGATTCATTGGCAACCTGGAA
>CAZKNE010000127.1:220-6425 GCA_964554005.1 uncultured bacterium
CCAATCGATATCCCTTGTCCAGCCTGACAGCAAGCTGTCCTCGTCGATTACCTCTCAATTCATGGCAATAAGCCTGCGGAATGTATCGCATTGTTGCCAGATTCTCGGCATCAACAAGTTCATCAAGGCGCTTTCGCACTAGATTCGCTCTCCTCGGATTGCCCTTAAATTTCCTGCCGAGGAGCCGAGAATCATTGACCTGCTCCCTATCTCTTGACCTCTTGAATTGAATGATCACCGCGTCATTTTCTGTAAATATATTACAAAGGCAGACCTATATGTCAAGTTCAGCTAACCCAAAAGGTTAATCGATCATCTTAATTTGTCAACGTCATCCACAGTTTCATGGCGACGGACGACGAGATCGACCGGCTCGTCTTTTGAGCTCTACGACCTTACGGAGGCGGAGATCAAGATTGTTGAGGGGATTTGACACGGGGGCTGGTGTTTGGCTAGCTGAGGGACAATTGCAGCATAAGTTCATGGAGATTCAGGACATAAGCGTGGAGCGAGATTATGCACGAGAAGTCCGAGGGGCAATACATCGTTGATGAGCAGGGCCGAAGGACTGCGATCCTCCTGCCAATTGAGGAGTATGAGGAGCTGCTTCAGGACATTCACGACCTTTCAGTGATAGCCGAGAGACGGGAGGAACCCACAGTCAGTCAACACGAGCTCAAGACAGCGTTGAAGGAAGATGGCCTCCTTTGAGGTCCGCTGGAAGCGTTCCGCTGTTCGGGACCTCCGTAGGATCGACAGGCCCATCATTCCCAGGATAATCGAAACGGTGGATGGACTGCTGGTTAATCCGTGGCCCAAGGGTTGTCGAAGATTGAGGGAGACGAGGCGCCATTACCGGGTTCACGTTGGCGATTATCGGATCATATACGAAGTCCTCAAGGAGAGCCGCCTGATCGTTGTCCACTATGTTCGCCACCGCAAGGACGCCTATCGCCCGCGCTGATGGAAACACGGAGGCGCTTTGCATCAGATCGAGTAAAACAACGGCAGATAGCTGCGACGGCAGCCGACGAGCTCGACCGCCTCGTCTTTTGAGCTCTACGACCTGACGGAGGCGGAGGTTAGGATTGTCGAGGGGAGCTCCGTGTAGTAGGTTAAAGCAACGTTGGACAGCATCTGTCAGCTCCCCAACGTTTTCTGAACCGCCGAAGAACAGCTGCTTGTGCTAGGAAAGACCAAACTACAACTTGAGATAACATAAAGCACGGGAATCGATGGATACTCCCACTCAGGCGCTACTTGGTGCCGCGTTCACACAATCGTTTCTTGGCAGAAGGCTTGGCAGAAAGGCGCTGGTTGTCGGCCTCATCGCGGGAGCGTTGCCGGATGCCGATATGTTCATTAGGTCCTCGAAGGACTCGCTTTTAGCATTGACGATGCACAGGCACTTCACACATTCCCTCGTATTCGTTCCCATCGGCGCCCTCATTGCGGCTGGAATCTGTCACTTGCTTTACAGGAGAAGGGAGAACTTCAAGTCAATCTATCTTGCAAGCTTTCTGGGATACATCACGCACGGGCCCCTCGACCTCTGCACGAGCTACGGAACGGTCATCCTCTGGCCATTCACCAGCTCGAGATATGCGCTGGACTGCATCTCGATCGTTGATCTGGTGGTCTCGGTCCCGCTCCTGATTGGCTGCATTCTGTCCGTGAAAAGGCAAAGCAACACGCCCGCCATAGTCGCAATGCTGTTCGTGATCAGCTATATAACGTTCGGCCTCACGCAGAATCACAAAGCCCTCGCTATTCAACAGGAACTAGCCGCTAGACGCGGACATTCCGTCCAACATGGGCGGGCCACACCCACGCTCGCCAACCTGTTCGTCTTCAGGTCTATTTATCGGGCTGGAGGCCGGATATATGCGGACAAGGTCGTGGTTGCTCCCTTCATGGAGGCCAGTGTTGTGGAGGGCGACGAGGTCGAGGTCTTCGCGGAGGACGGTCTGATTATCGGGCCCATGACACAACCAGCCGTCCTGAGAGACTTCAGGAGGTTCTCCGAATTCGCAGACGGCTTCACAGCAAGGGTCCCGGACCACCCGGATGTGGTTGGCGACATGCGCTACTCCTTACGAGCGAACACCTTTCAACCACTCTGGGGGATCATCATTAACAGAGACGACGCGCAGCACCCAGTCAGATTGGTCTCATTGGCCAGGGACCACGACTTCTTCGATTGGTGGGACTGAGAGGATAGTTCTGCTCGTGAAGAATCCGCCCGCCCTAGACCGCTCACTCAGACCGGCCACCTCGGCCTCCACAATCTACAATCCACAATCCACAATCTACAATCCGCAATTGGAAGGCGCCTCGGCAGACAGACCCTCGTCCTTGCACAACTCAAAAAGGTATTTTGTGGCGGCGTCCTTGTCGTTCGGTATCTGGCCGGTTAGCACTGCATCGAGGAGTCTGGCCTTGTATTTGCCGACGAGCGGGCCCGGCTCGATGCTCAGAAGCGTGCAAATCTCATGGCCATTCAGCGGGGCTTTGATGCTGGCGACCTGCTCCCTCTCGTCGATCGTCTCGATCCGCCTGCGCAGCTCGCGCGCAGAGTCCAGCAGCCGCTCCGATTGTGTGAGCGCCCCGATGTCCGCCTCATAAAGGTCGAGCTGTTTTTGCAGCGACGGACCGAGTCGCTTGATGAGCCTTCGGATTGCGGCGTCCGTCCACTCACCGGAGTAGTTGATCATGTGGTTTCTCACCAACGAGGCAACCTCATTGATGAGTCTGTTTGGAAAGCGCAGTGCGCGGAGCCTTTTCAACGCGATCTCGGCCCCGACGTGCTCGTGGCCGTAAAACACGACTCGGCTGTCCTTGAACATCTGCGCCTGACGTTTGCCGGCATCATGGAACACCGCAGCGAGCCTCGTTGCGAGGTCGTTCCGGTGCACGTTCGCCAGCACAGAAAACGTGTGGTGAAGAACGTCCTGGCTGTGGAAGCGCTTGTCCTGCATAATCCCACCGAGCGCCTCGATCTCGGGCATGACGACTCGCAAGAGGTTCAGCTCGTGCAGCATCTCAAAGCCCTCTTTTGGCCTGTCGGAGAGAATCATCAGCTCCAGTTCCTTTGCGATGCGCTCCTCTGCCGCCTTGTTGATGAGCTGCGGATTCTGGGCAATGCACTCCCGCACCGAATTATGGACCTCAAGCGCGAGCGAGCAGGAAAACCGGACCGCTCGGAGCATCCTGATGGGGTCATCGGCGAGGGTAATGTGAGGTTCAAGGGGGCAGCGCAGGACACGTTTTTTGATGTCGTCGATGCCTCGCCCAGTCAGGTCGAACAGTCGTCCGTAATTGCCCCCATTGAGGCCGACAAGCAACGTGTTGACGGTGAAATCCCTCCGCATGATGTCGCTCTCATCGCCAATGGCGTAGCTGTCGGAGACGCGAAGTGGAGCACCAACTACCTCGACCTGCATTGAATCGCCCTCGGGGCCAAGTGCGAAGTGAAGCGTGCCAAAGCGGTCGAAGCAGACCGGATGAGTGCCGTGTAGGTGGTCTGATGCGATGTTCGCGAACTGGCCGGCCGAGATGTCGGCTCTGTTGGCGGTGTCGATGAGCAGGTCTAGGTCAAGGACAGGTCTTCCGAGGATAGTGTCTCTCACCGTGCCCCCGACCACAAAGCATGGCACGTCTTGTGCATCGGCAACCTGGGAGACGCTCTGAAGGATTGAGGCTATCTTTGGCTCGAAGCGCAAGTGAGCCCGTTGCATTGGCTGCATCTAAGGTTCGAGGGACGCTGAAGCCACGGATGCGCACGGACATTTAACAACAGCCTCTCGCACCCGCAGACCCGCATCAGCGTTCATTAGTCTTCATTAGCGGCTACCATTCGGAACGCATCCACGAGCGGCTCGATGTCATCCTCAAGCAAGGTTCTGGGGTCTATCAACACCTTCTGCTCGGCTATCCTAGTTATGATAGGCACGTCGGCCAAGCGAAGCGCCCTCTCAAGAGCATCAGCGGACATCTTTGAGCTTGAAACCGACACGAGGACGGTCGGCAGCTCCAGAAGAGGCAGCGTGCCGCCACCCGCCTTTGAGCAGCCCGGCTCGATCCCAACCTCGAAGTCGCTACTTAGAACGGGCCGAAGGGACGCTCGAATCTCCTCCGCCCTAACGCTTAGCCCATTAACCGAGGCCGTCAGCATCGAGAGCGTGGGAATGAGCTCGGCGAAATGCGTCGGCCACCTCACGTAGAGCCTGAGCGTTGCGTCCAGCGCAGCAAGCGAGATCTTGTCTATCCGAAGCGCCCTGGCCAGCTGGTTGGCCGCGGCCCTCTCCACGTAATCGCTCTTGCCCACGATGACCCCGGCCTGCAAGGCGCCGAGCAGCTTGTCGGCGCTGAAGGTAACCAGGTCCGCTCCTGCTGACACGACGTCCCGCACAACTGGTTCGTCTAGCCTGAGGCCATCGGGCATGGCAAGCGACTCTTCGGAAGCGAGCAGCCCGCTGCCTAGATCGACCATCAACGGGAGGTTATACCTCTTGCTCAGCACGGACAGGTCCTGCGCGGAGACGTCCTCCGTAAAGCCGACGATTCGGTAGTTGCTCGTGTGAACTTTCAGGATGAGCGCCGTGTCGTCCGTTATCGCGTGCTCATAATCGGCGAGCTTCGTCTTGTTCGTTGAGCCAACCTCGCGAAGGACAGCGCCGGAAGCTGACATCACGTCCGGCATCCTGAAGCTCCCGCCAATCTCGACGAGCTCACCCCGCGACACAATGACCTCCTTGCCCGCCGCGAGCGTGTTGAGGCAGAGTAGAACTGCGGCGGCGTTGTTGTTGACGACGAGGGCGTCCTCGGCCCCGGATAGAGCTACCAGCGGCTCGACCACGTGCTTCCAGCGCTTGGAGCGCATGCCCTTGTCGATGTCGTATTCCAGCGTGCTGTAGCCCGACGCAGCCACTACTACGGCCTTAATGGCCTCCTTCGGGAGAACCGACCGGCCGAGGTTGGTGTGGATTATGACGCCGGTTGCGTTCACGACGCGACTCATGCTGCACGAGACCGTCGCGCGAACCTTACTGGCCACGTCATCGAGCAAGGCATTGAGATCGAGCCGCAGTTTGCCCTGTGTTTCAACGAAACATCGCGGATTCTCTTGTTCGGAGAGAATCGAGCCGCGCAGCGCCTCCAGCACTTCGCCCGCACAGCGCGAGATGACAGACCTCTCCACATCGGAGGAGAGGTCCTGTAGCTCCGGCCGGTTCAGGAGCTTCTCGACCGAAGGCAGCTGCCTCAAGAGCTCAGCCCTAGTAGCCATACTCACATTCCCTTAAGTAATTCACAGAGCGCTCGTGCTGATCGAGCCCATTGGCGAATCCTGCCTCATCCGCGTGGCGCATGAAGCGCCACAAAACGCGCTATCGTCCGATCGTAGGTCTTCTCGACGTCATCGGGGAAATAGCACGCCGGCAGCTCGCCCAGCCGCCGATGGTAGGCAATGCACTCGCAGCAGATGCCCTTCTTGTCGCACGGATACGTGCAGTTACAGAACTTCAGATTCGCCTTTTGTTTGCACTCCATCTTGGACATCATCCTATCGCCATTAGGCTCTTATAGTATCAGTCAATCAGGACTATACCATCACGAAGCAAAGAGCAAAATCCGACGCGATGAGGTGTCCTGCCTGAGCTTGCCTGAGCCATTCACAAGGCTGCTATTATCAAGTATAGAGCGATGCGTCACACAAAAGCCTCTCTTACAGCTTGCTCTTGACCGCAGCAACCTTGCCACCCATCGTGAGCTGCTTGTCGCGACGCTCGTCTATCTTGATCGTGGTGGCCACACGCACAACCTCGTCGGAAAAAACCGAGCTGTGCATCTTGCCCGCGACCGCAAGAACCTCGTCGAGCTCGCCCTCAATGACGGTCGCCATCGGCGTCAGCTGATACTTAAGCCCGCTTTCATTCAAGACGTGTAGGCTTTGGGCGACGAACCGGCTGAGGCTGGGAGACCCCGTGCCTAACGGAACAACTGTTACAGAGCAAACTACCATCTGCGACTCCTCCTTTCTGGGAGATCTGTCATTGCTTTGATACGTGATCAGAAGCATACCACAACAGGCAACCGGGCGAGACTACGATCAGACACACTCAGAAATGAACTGCCGAACCGCGGAGTGGTCAATGAGGCGCGACCTGAAGCCCTCAAGTTTGAGGGAGGTGAGGACCGCGTTCTC
>CAZKNE010000128.1:0-6395 GCA_964554005.1 uncultured bacterium
GGCGTGCATATAACTATCTTAGTTATCGTTTTGAGCCTTGGGGGGCATGCGCCCCTACCCCAAGCAGGCAGCGGCAAGCCCGACCGCCCCTGGGTCCCATTTGAGACCGTCCTGAAGCGGGGGCCACCGCCGCCTAATTGGATACAACCCGAACAGTCACTTCAGGAGAGCTACCCCAAATGTGAATGGTAAAACTCCTCTTTCATAGTTCTTGATCAATGGCCAAATCGATGTAATCTTTCATTTGTCAGGGACGTTTTGCTGGCATTAGGGTGAATTAGACAGAGCGAATCTTGTGAAGTGCTACAGCTGCGGTACAGAGCTGCCTGAGGATGCTAATTTCTGCTATAAGTGCGGAGAGAAGCAGGGCCCATCGAGACGTCCGATCTTCTCTGATAAGGAGATCGTAGAGATCCGGGCGAGGGTGGAACCGGATGACTATGTTCTAACGCTTCGGAAGACGGTAGAGGAGGGGCTTCGCGTCGAGAGACGCGAAACCGCCGTGCTTTTCGCTGATGTCGCAGGCTTCACGCCCATGACATACGCGCTTTCACCCGATCGGTTTAGGGAGGTCATGCGGGAAGTCTATTCAGTCATGGATGAGGCTATAGCGAAGTGCGGTGGCTGGGTTGACAAGTTCATAGGGGACGAGGTGATGGCGATCTTTGGCGCTCCGATTGCGCTGGAACGCCCTTGCGATCAAGCAATCGCTGCTGCGGATGAGATCGTCATCGGGCTCACGGCCGTGAACTACCGATTCAAGGATATCATTCCTAAGACTCTTGCCATACATGCCGGAATCGCCTTTGGGAAGGTCCAGGCAGGGAGATTCGGTGATTCCACGAAATTGGGATTCACTGTTCTAGGTGAGACTGTGAACGTGGCGAAGCGCCTGACAGATGCTGCGCCTCCGGGAAGCGTATTTGTGTCGAAGATGGTCGAGGATCGTGCGAGTGACAAGTTTGAATTTGAGTCCCTTAAAACTCAACAGTTCCAAGGGCTTAAGCGGCCAATGGAGGTCTTTCGGCTGTTGGGGCCGCGAAGGGTTGCAGAGGAACGTCCACGATTCTCACAATTCGAAAGCCCGATGTATGGTCGCGGCCATGAGATGCTCAAGCTGGTCAAGAGCTTCAGGAAACTCCATATATGCTACCCAGATCCACAGCCCTGCCGAACTGGGGAGGGCAAATACATGGACGTGTCGCAGATATTCAGTATCACGGGTGATGCCGGAATAGGCAAATCCCGCTTGGCGCGTGAGATCAGGAAGCGGCTTTCTAATGATCTTGGCGATGATGGATTCAGGTGGCTCTCGGGCAGCGGCTGGAGTATCGGTCGGACTCCTCTGTATTGGCCGGTTAGAATGCAGATAGCATCTGCGTTGGGTTTCGAGATGGATTCGGCGAGTCAAGAGATCAGCAAATCGCTAACGAGCCTGGGCGATGATAAGAGCGAGAGCCGCGAGATCGCGCGCTATCTCCATCACCTTTTTAGGATTCCTTGGCCGGATGCTCCTTTTCCTGATTTGTCCCCGAAAACGATCAAGGACAACGTCTGGATAGCCATCAGGCGCCTATACGCTCGCTGGGCGTTTGAGAAGCCTTTGGTTCTTGTGTTTGAGAATATGCACTGGGCGGACGGCGGCACAATTGATTTTCTGGATTACCTGGCAGGATTTGTATCCGATTTTCCTGTGATAGTGCTCATCCTCTCCCGACCGCAATTCAAGCCGGAATTGGCCAAGCGGAGCGACGTGCCTTTCTCAGAGCTTGCGCTCAATCGGCTGTCCAAAGATGCAGAGCGGCGGCTGCTGGACCACTACATCAGACCGGGCGCTAAGGAGGAGGCGTTGATTCGCAGACTGAGGAAGTTCTCGGATGGCAATCCCCTCTTTATCGAGGAGTTCCTCCATCTACTCCTTGAAGATGGCAAACTAAAGAGTACCAACGGCAAGATGCGCCTCACTGAGAACGTTCAGAAGATGCCGGTACCGGCAGGGGTCTCAGCAGTTCTCGGCCAGCGTATCGACAGGCTGGAGCAGCGGGAGAAGCGTGTTGCCTACTACGCTGCTGTCATTGGCCAGTCGTTTTCTTACAGTCTGCTTCGCGACATCCACAGTTCGCTGCATGACGTAGATGAAGTGAGAGATGCTCTGGATACTCTCGTTGAGCGAGAGATAATTGTGCAGAAGAGGCTTGAGCCTGAGCTTGAATATACTTTTAAGCACGCCTCGGTCCGCGAGATACTCCTCTCGCGATTAGTCGAGAGCCTCAGGCGCGAGTTATCAAAGCTTATCGCCACACGAGTAGAAAAGCTCTACATGGAACGCATTGAGGAGTTCTACGGGATGCTCTCGGAGCATTGGGAGACCGCGAGAAACACTCGTAAAGCCGCTCGTTACGCTGCCTTATGTGGGATTCACAATCGAGCACACCAGCAGAACTTCGAGGCTAGCGCAGCCTTCACAAGGTACGAGCAGCTCTCAAAGAAGCTCACTCTGCCTGCCCTATCTCCTCAGCAGCAAGAAGATGTTCTGCTTGCACGCATTAAGCTACTAACGATACTCGGCTCCTACGACGACGCAATCCAGCTCTGCCAGCTCCTCGGCCAAACACACCACGGTAATCTCAAAGCGGTCGCTTTATGCAAGGAGTCGCGGTTGAGGCAGCTGATGGGTGACTCAAAGCTCGCGCTGTCGCTCGGGGTGGAGGCCTTAGATGAGGCATCGCGATACTCTGATCTCGAAACTCAGGCGGAGGCGCTGAACGTGTTGGGCATTGTGCACGCCAATCACGGGGACTCCAAAGAGGCTCTCGAATCCTTTGAGAAGTCACTTTCAATAAGGCGTGAGTTCGGCGATAGGCAGGGCATAGCGATCTCCCTCAACAATATCGCCTGCGTGCATCGCAGACATGGCAACTATGACCAAGGACTTGAGTACATTCAGGAATCCCTATCAATATCCCGACAGCTGGGCGATCGCGCCGCCACTGCCACATCCCTAAACACGATGGGCCTTCTCTATACTGGTTATGGCGATCCAGAAAACGCATTGAAATGTTATCAGGAAGCTGTCGTGACGATGCGAGAACTTGGCAACCGCTACGGCATCGCCATATCGCTCAACAACATAGGTATGCTGCACCATCTGCGCGGTGATTATGACGAGGCGCTTGAGCGCTATACGAGATCGCTCGAGATAATGCGAGACCTGGGCGATCGAACAAGCGTTGTGCTCCTTCTGTCGAACATAGGCTCTATCCACGCCGACAAAGGAGCCTTTCAAAAGGCGATGCAGGCTGCCAGCGAAGCGGAAAAACTCGCGAGAGACATTGGAGAGAGGATGCATCTGATCCAATCCCTGGCCATACTCTGCCGCGCGTATGCCGGGAAAGGAGATTTTGACCGTGCCTTGAAGTTCGGGAACGAGGCCCTGCGTGTGTCAGACGAAGCCGAGAACCAGGAATACATGTTCATCGCTCACCACGCGATGGCAGAGGCGCATCTTCAGATGGCAAGATGGCACGACAGCAGCGAGCGGTCGGGGGATGGGCCACCGCTGCCTCACCAGGAAGCGCTTCGCAAAGCATCTGAGTTTGCCGAACAGGCGAAGCAGCTTGCGGAGACGAAGGGGATGAGGGGCTACCTGGCAAGGGCCCAGAAGCTCCTCGCCGAGATCGAGGGATGCGCCAGCGGCTCGTAGGGGGGCGCTCATCTCGTCTTTGGAGTGCGGCGGCTTGACGCCGCTTTTCTTCACCGCGGCTTGACGCGGCGCCTCCTATTATGATGAGGCTGATTCGTCATGTGAGGGTGGTGTCGAGCCACCACCAATGAAAGCGGCCTCGAGCCGCCGCACTCCAAAACAGCTTGCATTCTCTCCGGCAATTACATAAAATCCCGTCCTAATTTGACAGACAGCATAAATATCTGTATATGGATATTATATCTGAGTATTGTTTGGTGGAGAGCAGGTGTCAATGCATCGTAACTTGTGTCACCTCTCGCTTGGCGCCTGCTCTTGCCCGATAGGATTTGTGATATTGCGAAAGCAGCGATACATCAAAGACGGGAGAGCCTCATGACCAGAAACATCAATCTTATCCTCATCACTTTAATCCTTCTGACAGTCGGCCTCATCGCCTCCGCGGCAGCGTCCGACTACTACGTTGACGCAAACTCCGGCAGCGACACGACTGGCGACGGCTCGCAGGGCAACCCCTGGCAGACGATCACGCACGCCCTAGATAACGTCACCGGCACCTCCGGCGATCCCGCGACCATCCACGTCGCCGCCGGCACCTACTCCGCCTCAACCAACGGCGAGACGTTTCCGCTTTGTGGGGAGGGTTACATGACGCTCTCAGGCGAGGACCGAAATACGACCGTGCTGAACGCCAAATATGCTAATCGGGTGTTCGACTGTGACAGGGCGTCCGATGTAGATTATTTTACGATAGAGAAATTCACAATAAGCGGAGGATATGCAGATATAGGCGGCGCGATGTGGTGCGACATGTCCGGCCCAATCACTATCCAAAATAACATCATTAAAGAGAATCAAGCCACATGGGGTGGATTTATATATTGCTTCCGTTGCTCGCCAACAATTACTAACAACGTAATCGTGGGCAATTCTTCCGACGAGGGTATTATCACCCTCGATCAGTACAGCGCGCCCACCATAACCAATAATCTCATGGTAGGTAATTCGACGGGTGGCGAGTGGGAGGGGGTCATTTATGCCGGTGATACGGGCGCACCAATTGTCTCCAATTGCACATTCAGCGGAAATGATGGGGGCGCTATTATCCTACGAGATGACTCAACGGCGACCGTGACCGACTCGATTTTCTGGGGAGACTCGTGTGGCGAAATTGACGTTGACGGCTCGAGCTCCATCGACGTCACCTATTCCTGTATCGAGGGGGGGTATTCGGGCGAGGGGAACATTGATGACGACCCTCTCTTTGTCGGCAGTCATTATTATTTGAGCCATACTGCCGCGAAACAGAGCGCTGACAGCCCGTGCGTCGATACAGGCAGCGATACCGCGGCGAACCTGGGGATGGACGACAGGACGACGCGGACCGACGGGACCTATGACTCTGGGACCGTTGACATGGGCTACCACTACCCATGTGGGCTAACAGACGTTTACGTCGATGCGAATACTGGAAGCGACGGCAACGACGGCACCGAGGGCAGCCCTTGGAAGACGATCACGCACGCCCTGGACAGCATGACCGGCACAGCCAGCGATCCCATCACCATTCACGTTGCGACGGGCACCTACGCCGCCTCAACCAACGGCGAGACGTTCCCGCTGAACATGGAGGACTACGTCTCGCTCTCCGGTGAGGACCACGACACGACGATTCTCGACGCGGAGGACGCCGCCTATCACGTCATCGTCTGCGACAGCGTGGATGGTTTCACGATCGAGGGGCTCACGGTAACCGGCGGAAACGCGTACGGGGCGGGGGCAGCCCAGCGTGGCGCCGGGATATACTGCGATAACAGTTCCCCGACGATCGAGGACAACATGATTGCATACAACGTTGCCAACGCGCAGGATCCTTTGGGCGGCGGCATATGTTGCTACAACTCCAGTTCGCCCATCATCCGAAACAACACTATCTGCGACAACGAGATCAACGGCTCGAGTGCGCTCGGCGCGGGCATAGCCTGCTATGATAGTAGCTCGCCGAGCATTGAAAACAACGTCATCAGCAACAACTTGTCGATCAGCGGCGGGGGAATAGCCTCATACAGCAGTTCGCCCGCCATTAGGAACAACGCGATAAGCGGCAATCAATCGTTCTATGGTGGGGGCATATACTGTGCTCATGGTTCCTTCACGATTGAAGGTAACATAATTAGTGACAATGCCGCAGGTGCATCCGGCGGGGGAATAGAGTGCGACACCGCCGGCTCGCCTACCATCAAAAACAACGTGATAATCGGGAACTCCGCACAGTACGCGGGAGGGGGGATAAGAGTATCCAGCAACGCTTCGCCGACAATCCAGAACAACGTTATCGCTGGTAACACCTCAGATGAGCTCGGCGGTGGCATAGTGTGCGAAGGAACCTCGCCTATGATCAGAAGCAATACCATCACGGGCAACACCGCGGCCGTTCACGGCGGCGCCATCTACGTCTGCCTCGCCGTTAGTTCGCCTACAGTGATCGACTCGATACTTTGGGGCGACTCGCCGGATGAGATTTACGTTGATGGCACGAGCTCGATTGACATTACGTATTCGTGCATCGAGGGCGGCTGGTCAGGGACGGGGAATATCAGCGATGACCCGCTGTTTGTGACGGGTCCAGACGGTGATTATTACCTCAGTCAGACCGCCGCCGGTGAGGGCGCAGACAGCCCGTGCGTCGATG
>CAZKNE010000129.1:0-6350 GCA_964554005.1 uncultured bacterium
CAGCTCGGCGCTGGTTTCAAGGTTGCTTCTTGAGGCCGACCTCATCATCTCGCTGCCGAAGCTGAAGACGCACGTTCAGACAGTCTATACCGGGGCGGTCAAGAACTTCTTCGCTGTTCTGCCGCTTTCGGAGCGACGGCGGTTTCATCGGCTCAAGCGATACGAGCGTTTCAGCGAGGCGATAGTTGACCTGTATTCTGCCGTTGGCAGAGGGGTGAGTTTGATGGATGGCATCATGGGGATGGAGGGGAACGGTCCCTCGACGGGGAACCCATGCAAGCTCGGAGTCGTGCTCGCCTCAAGGAATCCCGCCAACCTGGACGTGGTAGCGTGCGGAGTGATTGGGCTTTCCCAGACGAGGGTTCACACTGTGAAGGACACGATCGCAAGGGGATTTGCGGCGAGGCTCGACCGGGTCCAGATTGTGGGAGATTCACTTTCTCAGGTCGAGCGGAAGTTCCATGTCCCTGCGAGGCTGTTGCTGCGGGCGAGTCCTATAATCGAGGGGCTGACAGACATCGTGCTCGGCCTTCATGCAAGCGCAGTCGAGGTTCAGACCGACAAGTGTACCGGCTGCGGGCATTGCCGGAACATTTGTCCTGTTGGCGCCATAATAATTGACAAGCACTGCCGGATAGATTATTCAAAATGTATTAAATGTTATTGCTGTTTCGAGGTGTGCCCGAGCGATGCCATTGTTCGGCGGCGTCCGTTCGTGGGCCGGGTCTTGGATAGGCTCCTGAGGTAGCAGAATGGGAAGGATGAGCTGAGGAATTGAGAAGGGCTGATTCTGTGCGAGCGGTCTCGCGGCGAACTTCAATGCCAGCTGGGCAGGTCGAGCCGATGGTGAAGCTTTTTTTCGAGACTATTAAGGGGGCACTTCGGGACGGGCGCCGGGTTGAGTTCAGAGGGTTTGGCTCATTTTTTGCGAGAGATTATGGGGCGACTTTTAGGAGGAACCCCAGGACGGGCGAGACGGTTGTGGTTGGGCCGAGGCAGAAGGTAGTGTTCAAACCGAGCCGGCTTTTGCTGGGCCGCATAGCAAACCGTGGAGCATCGAGCGAGACGGAGCCGTCAAGTATAGACAATAAATAACACTATGATGATAAGATGATGGTTAGGAGGGCGATATGAGATTCGTAACCGCGGCCGCGGACTTTCTAAAGGGATTGCAGGATATTCAGGGGATTGCTGGTCAGCGGAGCATCAATCCTATGCTTTCCGAGACGCTTCTTGAGACAACAGACGCTGGCGTCACGATCTATGCGACAGACCTGACAGTGTCGGTTCAGGAGAAGGTGGGCGCAGAGGTTGCAAGACCCGGTTCGATAGTTGTTCAGGCCAAGAAGATTTTCGAGATCGCCAGGCAGTTACCCGAGCAAAAGGTTGCTATTGAGACGCTCGATGGCAATTGGCTGAAGCTGAAGTCGGGCCGGGCAACGTTCAAGATTGTTGGGTTGCCGGCTGAGGAGTTTCCGCCGATGCCGGAGTACGATCCTAAGTGTCTGTCGGATATAGATTTCGGGGCTTTGCGGTCTGCATTTGCCAAGATCATCTCGTCGATGTGTGAGAATGATGCTCGGAGATACCTCAACGGTGGGCTGATAGAGTTTGGCGTTGAGGATGTTCTAGCTCCTGCCAAGGGGTCGGGGACGATCTTAGTCTCAACCGACAGCCATCGCCTCTCCTACAAATTCGCAGATATAGGCTACAAGCACGAGGGCGACAAGCCGGTTGGATTGATCATTCCCAGGAAGAGCATTGATGAGATCATGCGGCTGTTTAGCGAAGGTGACGCTGTTCAGATGGGCCTGGACCGAAGGCGGCTCCTGTTCAAGAGCGACAGGCTCACTTTCCTCTCCACGTTGATAGACGCGGATTATCCAGACTACCGAGCAGTGATTCCCAAGTCCTCGAAGTTTAAGGTGAGAGTCTCCCGTGACGACCTTGATGCAGTCCTGAAGCGAGTCTCAATCTGTTCAGACCCCAGAACTCGCAGGGTTCGTTTCTTCTTCGGAGATAACGTGTTGAGGCTCGTTGGCGAGGACGCTGAGATCGGCGAGGCGACCGACGAGGTCGAGGCGGAGTATGAGGGAGATGGCCTGGCCCAGTTAATTGAAAAGCAGAACGAGGAGCGTGAGGCCAGTCGGGTTCCGGGCGAGGAGCCAGTCATCGAGCCGGAGCATAAGAACACTCTTGAGATCGACTACAACGCTGGTTTTTTTGAGGATGTGCTTAAGATCACAGAGACAGAAAAGGTCGTTCTTGAGCTGACGGAGTCCACCTCAGGGTGCGTGTTGAAACCCGATGAGGATGAGCCTACGCAGCTTTGCATCATAATGCCGATGGGGCGCTAACTTAGGAGCGCGACGGTCCCGGGACGACTCTTAAAGGCTGGGCCGATGAGCACGCCTGATAAGGAATCTTCAACCGCAGCTGAGCAGCAGCGCATTGTGGTTCTTGATTTCGGCTCCCAGTACACCCAACTGATAGCGAGGCGCGTGCGTGAGAGCCACGTTTATTCTGAGATACTTTCCTACGACGTGGATGCCTCGCGTGTGCTCTCAGACGGGCTCAAGGGCATAATCCTGTCCGGTGGCCCGGCGAACATCTCATCTGAAGTCGCGCTGCTTCCCGACAAGCGGATTCTCGATGCGCCGGTCCCGATACTTGGCATCTGCTACGGGATGCAGCTTTTGGGCCAGCATTTCGGGGGCAAGGTCAGCCGGGCGTCGCGCCGTGAGTATGGAAGCGCGAGGCTATCGATACTTAACAGTAACCGCCTTTTCAAGGGAATGCGTGAGGGCGTGCAAGGTGAGACGACGGTCTGGATGAGCCATGGGGACAGGGTCGAATCTCTTGGGCCAGAGCTTGTCTCAATAGCGAGAACCGCCAATTCACCAAACGCAGCCATCAGGCACACCAAGCGGCCCATATTTGGCGTTCAGTTCCATCCCGAGGTCTCACATACCAAAGAGGGCCGCAACATCTTAGAGAACTTCGTCATCGGGATATGCAATTGCGAGCCCAGCTGGACCCCGGACTCGTTCATCGAACGCGAGATCGCAAAATGCCGCGAGCTCGTCGGCCGTGGGAAGGTGGTCTGCGCCACCAGCGGCGGAGTCGACTCGACCGTCGTTGCCGTGCTTCTCTCGAGAGCAATTGGGGACAACCTTGTCGCGATTTTCGTTGATAACGGCCTTCTGCGAAAGGGCGAGGTCAACCAGGTCGTGTCTATGCTCCGGGAGGAGCTCGACATTAACGTGATTACTGTAAGTGCGAGCGAGAGATTCCTCTCCTCCCTCAGAGGCGTCTCCGATCCGCAGGAGAAGCGCAAGATAATCGGCAACCTGTTCATCGAGGTGTTTGAGGAGACAGCGAGTTCGCTCGAGGACTGTGAGTATCTCGCCCAGGGCACGTTGTATCCGGATGTTATCGAGAGTGTCTCTGTTAGGGGGCCTTCTGCTCTCATCAAGGGCCATCACAATGTCTGGGGCCTGCCGGAGCGGATGAAGCTGAAGCTCATCGAGCCGCTCCGCGAGCTATTCAAGGATGAGGTCAGAGTTATCGGCAAGAATCTCGGCATTCCAGACCGCATCCTGATGAGGCAGCCCTTCCCGGGGCCTGGCCTGGCCGTGCGGGTAATTGGCCCCATAGCACCGCCTCAGCTTGTGGTTTTGCGAGAGGCCGACACAATTGTCAGGGATGAGGTCGAAAGGGCTGGTCTAAGTAATGGCCTTTGGCAGTGGTTCGCCGTGTTGTTGCCGGTCAAGAGCGTGGGCGTGATGGGTGATGAGCGCACCTACGAGAATGCGGTCGCCATCCGGGTCGTGAAGAGCCTCGACGCGATGACGGCCGATTGGGCGAAGCTGCCTTATGACGTGCTAGGCACGATCTCCAACCGCATCATCAATGAGGTTGACGGGGTCAACCGTGTCGTCTATGACATAAGCACGAAGCCGCCGAGCACAATTGAGTGGGAATAGATCAACAGTCGCGGAAGCGTCTAAGGGCAAGACCAGGAAAGCAGCAGAAGATGTTAAAGTATTTCACTCTTGACTATTGGAAGGATGGGGGCTGGTACGTTGGAAGGTTGAGAGAAGTCCCGGGTGTTTTCAGTCAAGGGTCAACTTTGGAGGAGTTAGAAGATAACATTGAAGACGCCTATCGTTTGATGTTGGAGGACGGATGGGAGTCAACCGGAGGGGTCCAAACCAAACAAGTGGGGATTGAGGTCTGAAGCGTCTGGAGCTGATTCGACAGCTTGCGGATGCCGGGTGCCATCTGAAGCGTCACGGCAGGAAGCACGACATCTTCGTCAATCCCAGGAATGCGAAAACAGCTCCTGTTCCTCGCCACTCTGAGATCAAAAACAGTCTTTGCGAATTGATCAGAAGGCAACTTGGACTCAAATGAAGCTTTGACATCTGCGTCGCAGTTCTGTGCGCCCCATTATAGCACGTAACATGTGGATAAAAGGGAAAAATAACGAGTCTGTCCAAGAGGAAGAGTGCTTATTCCCAATCCCTCTGCTTGATATTCTGTGCCGGTGAGGAGAAGATACCTCCAACCGCATCATAAATGAGGTTGACGGGGTCAACCGTGTCGTCTATGACATAAGCACGAAGCCGCCGAGCACAATTGAGTGGGAATAATGTAGAGGTCCCGAGCTGCTCGGGGCAGAGAGACACGAAGAGGATATGAATATGGCAGAGCTATCGGGGCTGACTGGGCTTAATCCAAAGGTCATACAGATTCTGAATCCATATTGCCAGGATATCATCGCGATTCACGGCGAGAACCTTAAATCCATCGTTCTTTACGGCAGTGCGACAGGCTCAGACTTTGTGCCCAAGCGCTCGAACGTAAACCTAATGATCATTCTAGGTGAGGTTAGTCAGACCACGCTCAAAGACAGCCTCAAGGCCGTTGCAAAGGGCCGCAAAAAAGGCATCGTTGCGCCGTTGTTCCTTAGCGAAGAGCACATCCGTAGGTCGGCTGACGTGTTTCCGATAGAGTTTTTAGAGATACAGGAGAATCACGTCGTTCTTTATGGGGATGACCCGTTCGAGAGCCTCGAGATCGACAGGAGCAACATCCGATTGCAGTGCGAGCACGAGCTCAAGGGCAAGCTAATTCGCGTCCGACAGGGCTACCTTGAGCGAGGCCTTCTGAAGAGGAACATCGCCTCGCTTCTTACCGAATCGCTGACATCATTCATCCCGGTCTTCAGGAACATGCTCCGCTTGGTGGGTCAGGAGCTGCCGAAAGGAAGGCGCGATGTGATCGAAAGGACCGCGCAGAAGTTCGATGTGTCTGCGGACCCGTTCGTCAAGATTCTCAGGCTGAAGGAGGGGATGAAGGTCCCTGATGCCAAGACAGTTGACGGCATATTCGCCGACTACCTGACCGAGCTTGACAAGCTGGCTATCGCGATCGACGAGCTTTGAGCCGGGGCATGAAACGTTTCAGCAAATTTTGGGCCGCGGCTAGTCTATGCCTCATTCTGGCCGCATCGGTGGCGCTCTCAGGCAGCGTGGAGTTCCCCGCCTACAAGGGCTACGTCAATGACTATGTAGGGCTCATCAAGCATTCAGACGAGGTGAAGCTCACAGCGCTTCTTGGCGAGCTTGAGAAGAAGACTACTGCGCAGGTCGCCGTTGCGATAGTGCACACCACAGCGCCGCTTGACCTCGAGACGTATTCTGTTGACCTCGCTCAGGAGTGGGGCGTTGGCCAGAAGGCCAAGGATAACGGCGTCTTAATTCTCGTAGCCAAAGACGACAGGAAAATGCGCATTGAGGTCGGATATGGGCTCGAGGCGAAGTTCACCGACGGCATGGCCGGGCGGATGATGCGCCAGTATTTCCTGCCATATTTCAAGGAGGGGCGGTTCGCTCAGGGGACCGTGCTGGGCACAACGGCCGTGGCCAAGCACGTTGCCTCGATCTATGGCGTCAAGCTGGAGGGCTTGCGTGCTCTTCCCAAGGTTGGTGCCTTGCGTCAGCCCCGGCCAGCATTTGGCTGTGGAGCATTTGGTCTGCTGCCTCTTCTCATCTTGCTGGTTGGGTTCCGACTGTTCTGGCGGCTGCTGTTCTTTGGCTCTTTATTCGGACTTGGGAGCAGAGGGGGATTCTGGTCGGGCGGTGGCAGCTCTGGCGGATTCTCTGGCGGGTTCGGTGGTTTTGGTGGAGGCTCGTTCGGGGGCGGCGGTGCATCAGGGTCCTGGTAGCATGAACAGGGCTTTGCCCGGGGATTTCACGGAACGTTATCCATTTGAGAGGCTGTCTAATAGGTCGGTTTCAACGGGGATGACGCAGCGGGGTATGCCATACGTAGGGGCAGGCCTT
>CAZKNE010000130.1:0-6315 GCA_964554005.1 uncultured bacterium
TCAGAGATAGGCTCTCGTCCCGCCAGCAGTTTGTTCCCTCAAGCACGCACGAGGCCCGCGGTGTCAGGCTGATTCAGCTGGAGTATGTGACGGAGTTGAATGACAGCCTGCGCGTTGCAGAACCCGCCGGGGCACTGAATGTCGCGCCGCAGGACCGTGGCACGGGCAATGGTTCACTCCGAGTGGTTGTTGACGTTTCCAAGGCGAGGTTCTCAACGGGCAACGAGAGCCCTTCTTTTGACCTTCAACTGCCGCCGCTCTGGAACCTCTCGTCAGGGGCATCCGTTTTCTATTTCATCGGCTCCAGCATGCGTGTGTTTGGCGGCGCGAGCTCCGGCCGCAATACTCCCTCAGCAGGTCCGGTAAGCAGAATATGAGGAGCGTTCAGCAATGATCAGAATTGGCATATTACTCTTAGCGGTTCTATGCACATATTCACTTGCGTTGTCAGCCGACGGTGACTTCTATTTTTATGGCATCGGAGGACCGAAGACTGACTGTTACTATTACATGTCTTACCTCCCTGAGAAGAACTTCTTTCTAGGGTTAGAGCTCGAGCGAGACAACCAAACCATCTGCTCTGTGTTTCAGTATTACACACATCGCTGGTGGGAATTACCGGACGATTCCCGGTTTGTGAGGCATCCCACCACGCCTGTAGTTTGCTCGGGCGTTGAGGTCGCGCGAAGGCCGGGAAGCAACAGTGTGCTTGCCTGTTTGCAGACCTCCGAAAGCCCAGAACTTGGCGTGTGGGAGCTATGGATGCAGGACGATGCGCCGGCCTTCAGGCAGGTCTGGCCTGGCAATGCCTACCAGCCAGCTGTTTCCCCTGATGGACGCACGCTTCTCTTTGTGGAACGCCTCAACGGAGATAGCCGACGATTGGTGGCTCTAGACATTGAGACTGGTCAGGTTCTCTGGTTCGTGAGGTATGCTGAGAAACACTTCCCGTGGAGCTCGTGGAGGAGTTACTTCAGCTTCTCTCGTGACAGCCAAAAGGTGATTGTAATGACCTACGAGTGTGGCGTTCACCAATGCGGAGGCTGCGGCAAGTTCAATCTTAATGGAGATGTACATGAAACTTGGCCGGTTTGGGGAAGCAATGCTGTCGTTTATCTCCTGAATGCCAGAAGCCTGGGTCTATTGGCTGAGTACCGCTGGCCGGAAGGTTCTATTGGCTCGCTCAGCGTCGATCCCCGCTCATGCAAGGTCTATTCCATCCATGGGATACCTGAGCACGGCATAGATGAGGAGCGCACAGTTTTCGGAGAGGTCTGGGTACCGGAAGAGGGGATAGTCTGGCGCTCCGATGGGTTTCCCTGCGTAAACAGCACGCAGGTGCTTTACGATGACGCGCAGGGTCTCCTGTACATCGATGTCTGGCCTTGTTTCATCTACTCGACGATTACCGGTGATTTGTCTGGCGATATATATCTGTTTTGGGGTCGGCCTGGGCACCGCTTTGTCGGATTCGACGCGACCAGGTCTCTGTATTGGGAGCTGCGGAGTGGATATAAGAGCTCTTTTCTTTACGGCATGGATCCGTTAACCGGCCACTCCGTCGCTTCCACGGGAGCCGGCTACCCCTACTTCAAGTACGATGCCATCTTCAACTACAAACGCGGCGAAGTGATTTTTCTCAGGCGCGACGATTATGCCTCGGGTTACGAGGTTACGCACCTTAATGCTCATGTGGGACGGGATGACGACTGGCAGCAGCCCGATCTAACTCTCGAGGGTTCTGATGCGGGCCTTTTGGCCTCGGTCAGCAACAACTATGACAGGACAATGCACGCCGATTGGCTGTTGAGCGTGGTGCCGGCCTATGGTAAGCAGCTCTACTGGCCCGATTTCAGCACCGTTATCTCACCTGAGCTGGTCCATATACCTTCTGGCGCGACCATAAGCGCCCAACTTGAGCTCCCCTGGCACACCGAGAGTCTTGCGGCTGACGGTCAATACCTTTTCGAGCTGAGGCTGTTGGGACCCGGCACGTTAGATGACTTCTGCGACTCAGCGACGCTAGCTGCAAACAAGTCAGGTGAGTCTGTCACGTGGAGCCGGTAGTCCTAAAATCGTTTCCGCTGAGGCAAGCCACCGGAACAGACGTCGGCTATGAGCTCATGCTCAGGCCCGTGCCACCAATCGTTGCGGGGCCCACAGGTTTTCAGCTTTACGTATCCCTATGTGCCGACCAGAGCGCGGAGCGTCTCGAGCTTAGGAACGCCAATCTCTTCATTGGAATCGTGAGTCCGCTTTACCGCCCTGGGCAGTTTAGCATTCTGGACGTCATCAAGGTCCCTGAGCTCCAGCTGGACCCTGGCGATGAGATAACCGACTACAAGGCGCTTGACGTGGATATAGACGCCAACCTGTGGCACAACCTGGTAGGCGGCGCCTACCCGATGGTCGCTGCGCTTGTGCGTGAGGGCTTCGACCCGATCAGATTCTTCGACCCCAACCTGATTGTGGCCATGGGTTGGTGCGAGGTCACCATCAACAAGGTGAATGCCCTCGCCACGCCGACACTCATCGCCCCCGAGCATAACACAACGGTCTATAACTTCCCGAACGGGTTTTGGCTTGAATGGTCAAGGGTTGAGGACGCTGACGGCTATAGCATTGAGTTTGAGCTGGAAAACGTCGGTATCGCAATCCAGACGACGGACGCCGACGGGAACTTCATTTCTGGTGATGCTCTGAGGGCAAGACATAGGGAACCGGTCGAAGTACACCCCGAACCCGTTGTGAAGCCAACCCCACCATCGCTGGTTCCCGTCAGGTGCAAGATTGAATCCAGTCGTGCTGAGGCTGTGGGTTGCGGGAACTTCGCCTGGAGGGTGCGGGCGGTGAGCATTGGCGAGGGCAGCGAAGGAGAGGCGGAGGCGCCCCTGTTCGCAACATTTGCGGCCCACTTTGCCGAGGCCTCTGAGCGATTCAACCCATACAACTGCGAGACGATCCCTTGGAGCGTCCGTGAAGAATACAAGCTGCTAATCCCAATAACGGACGGGAGAGAGGTATGGTTTGGCATAAAAGGAGTGACCCACCTGTGAAGCTCTTCGCGGCATGTTTCATGACAGTGCTTCTCTGCGGCTGCGTTGTGTGCGCGGCCTTCGGTGAGATATCGACGTCAAATTGCGCCTGGACTATCGAAGAGGGCCGCCAGGGGAGAGCGCGGTGCGGACTCAGCACAGGCCCCGAGTGCCCGAACGTGGTCTATTCAAGAGGGATAGGTCAAAGGCTTGTGTTTGGCGGCATCGGCCCCGAGGACAGACTCTTGCTGAGCACGGGCTATCTACAAGACAACCTCGTGCTTCTGCTGCGTCCTGACGGGTCCACAGACCTAAGACTTCCGCTGCCCTACACCGACTTCAATTGGTCCGGCTTCTGTGGCCGCGCAACCGATGATGATCACATCTACTTATGTAACTCCAATAGCGGGACCAGAAACATGGTCCTGTCTTGCCGGCGCCTTGACGGGCCAGAGGTATGGAATACGACAGTTCGCGCTAGCATCGTTGTTCCCGTGCACCACAGAGGACTGGCGGTTCTTGCCGACTGGCGAACTGACGACCAGGGGCTAATGAAGGTCTTTGATGAACATGGAAACCTGGTCTCAGAAAACGTGCTGAAACATTGGCCGTATATCGCTGCGTTCAATGCAGACGGTATAGCCACGTGGGCATATTATACCTGGGAGTATGAGTGGCCCTTTGGTGCCGACGCAGAATGGTTCTGTGCCTCTGAGCTGAACCCAGACGGCGTCTCGATTCATTCGGCATACTTCCCGTCCTACGAGACGTACCCCGCGTGGGGCGGCTACTATACAAAGGTGAATCAATTAGGAAATGTTTTTGTCAGCGCCAAGAAAAAAGTGGCGGCATTTGCGGACGTTACTCTGCAGACGAAGCTCTGGGAATACACTCCTGATGGATTCACGGTGTGGGAGAACGCGTGCGGAGACCCATTCGGCGGTTGGTATGTCGTCCATGCATTGCCGGAAAGCGATAATGACTGGTTCCGCGAGCTTAAGCTTCTAAGAATCGACCCGGACGGGACCCCCGCTTGGGATAAGAGCATGGGCCGACCATGGATCACTATGGGTACCCACAGTGTATGCAAGTGCGATGCAGCAGGGAACGTCTATTATTCATTCCAGGGCGAGGTTATCTCCCTGGACCCCGACGGCGCAGAACGTTGGCGCATGACACTCCCAGAAGAAGACGTCGATGTCTTGGCTCTTGATTCATCTGGGACAGTATATGTGAGAGGGCACACTGATCGAACGACCATTTTCGATCAAATGACGCTTTTCGCGTTATCCGATCACGAACCTTACCACTCGCGGGTGCGCGTCAAGCTGCCCCAGCGGCTTGGTGCCGAAGAGTATTCGCCCGGAGACGAGCTAATTCTGCTGCTTCAGCCGTATAACTTTGGGGACGATGAGGTGGTGGATGGCTACCTGGCCGTCATCCTGCCGAATGGGGCCATCTCGTTCTGCACGTCCTCAGGCTGGAGCGGGTCGCCGACGCCCTGGTTCCCGAATGTCTATCTGCCCAACAGCTACGAGATGATCGACGCCCCGCTTTCCCTCGGCGTCATCCCCGAAGGCGCACCGCAGGGCACATACACCATCATCGCCGGCTTCACTCACCCCGGCACCCTCACCCCCGTGGATGACCTCTTCCCTCTCACCTTCCAGGTGGTTGGCCGTTGACAGTTGGCGGTTAGCAGTAAAAACGCACCACAGAGACGCAGAGACACAGAGAGGAGAGGGGAGTCCGAGCCGAGCTCGGCACGTGCGAGGCGACAGAGTGCACGCTCTCCGTCAGAAGCACTTACGCGAGCGGCGGCTCGCCGCCGAACTCATCTAAATGCAAGGTTCTGGACGAAGCGCTCCTCAAACTCCGCTCGTCCAGCGAGATTGACGTATCTTATCTTCTTCTGAAGCCCGCGCATCTCATCGAGCCTGCGCCTCGACAGAAGAGCGAGCATTGCCCCCGCCAGAGATGTGTTGCCCAACGACTCCTTCTCGGCGTGCTCAAACGTCGGTATGAGCCCAATCGCCTCCGCAGAGCAGGGGTCGATGAAACTGCCAAACGCCCCGCCGAGAACGACTTTTTTTACGGAAGCCGCCTCAACTTGCGACTCATTAAGCAGAAACTCGACGCAGGTGCAGATTGCGCCTTTGGCGAGCTGGGTCTTTCGCACGTCCTCCTGAGTCAGATAGACGTTCTCATGGAGAAAAAACGCCGCCTGGCTGCCCTTGCGTCTCATGGCTCCTGCGATAGGCCCCGGAAGCGCTCCTGCACGCTCGCAAAACCGCCCAGAAGGCTCGATCACGCCCAAACGCACGAGCGAGGCGCACGCATCGATCAGGCCAGAGCCGCAGATGCCGATAGCCTCCACGCCGCCTACCACCTCGGTCGCGAGACGACCATCTTCATACCTCACACTGTGAATCGCGCCCGGCATGGCCGGCATCCCGCAGCTGATTTCTCCTCCCTCGAAGGCGGGGCCTGCCGCAGCAGAAGACGCAACAGCTCGTTCCCCTGAAAACACGACCGCCTCGCCGTTGGTGCCGATGTCCAGAAACACGAGCGGGCCGTCCTGCTCACGCATCTTGGCGATCACAAGGCCGGCCAGGACGTCGCTGCCGACATAGCCGCCGATAGCTGGAAGGAAATCGAGCCGTGCTTCGCGTGGAAGGCCGAGCTCGCCAAGCGCCGCGACATTTTGCGGCCGAAGAGTGAGCGGCTCCAGCAATGGCGCACTATATGGCGGCGTAACAAGCGGCGTGCAGTCGAGCTCGAGCAACGTGGCGAACATCGTGGTGTTCCCCGCGAAGACGACGTGATAGATATCAGACACCGAGCACCCGGCCCTCGACAGCAGAGCGTCCGCGACGACGTGCACGCTCTGCGACAGCGCTTCTGAGAGCTCTTTCCTGCTCGCTTCGCCACTCTGCGAGTAGCCAATCCGCGTTATCACGTCCGCCCCAAACTGCGTCTGCTGGTTCATTACGGTCGCAAAGCCGAGCGCCTCGCCCGACTCAAGGTCAATGAGAGCCGCTGATACAGTCGTCGTCCCCAAATCGACCGCAAGCCCGAGAATCCGGGACGTCTCTCTGCTCTTATCCAGTCTGTCCAGAGCCACAGATGGAGACAACTCCTCTGAAAGCGCGGTTCTGATCGCCTCTGAAGGCTCAACTTCACCCGACGACACCTCGACGCGTGAGGCGCCAGGAACGGTAACGCAGATGTCAGAATGGACGCGATACTGGCAGGCAAGGACCTCCTGAACCTCGCGGCC
>CAZKNE010000131.1:0-6299 GCA_964554005.1 uncultured bacterium
AGAAGACCGGCCAGCGGTCAGGATTCTGTGTTGCTCTCTGCGATGGCGGCACGGAGCAAAGCGCCTGCCATAAGGAGTTGCTGCACTCTGTTGATCCTGAGGTGCGGTGGGACGGCAGAGAAATCGCCGTCGTCAGTTACAAACGGGGAGACTGGGGCGACGTGACGCATGGCAGCACGGCAGGGGCGGCTGACGGATGGCTTCTCCCGGTTGTCGGCCAAGTCCGAACCGCGAGCCTTCTCATCAGACGATCGCATAATGGCCCAGAGCAGCTCTCGCCTCGTTGTCCTGAGCTCCAGCGCTTGGGTGGCACAGACAAACTCTATCGCCAGCACATTCGTCACGTTTTCGAGCACCATCCGCAGGTGCCGGGCGGCGGTGGTCGCCATCGCCACGTGGTCCTCGGCATCGGACGATGTGGGGATCGAGTCGCAGCTTGCGGGGTGGCATAAGACCTTGTTCTCAGAGACGAGGCTCGCCGCCGTGTATTGAAAGATCATGAAGCCACTGTCCAGGCCAGTCTTGCCGCCAGAGAGATTCGCTGGAAGCCCGCGATTCCTATTGGCGTCCAGAAGGAGCTGAACTCGCCGCTCCGATATGCTGGCGAGCTCCGAGATGGCCAGCTTCAGGTAATCCGCTACGAGGCCCACCGGCTCGCCGTGGAAGTTCGCCGCTGAGCACACCGGCCATACGCTGACCTGACGTCCGACCCGCTCGTCGTAGAACTCTCGTTTCGACCCCTGCGATTCACAAAACACCAGTGGATTGTCCGTTACGGCATTCATCTCCGCCTCGATCACACTGGCAGCGTGCCTAATCGCCGAGAGCGCAGCGCCGTGGACCTGCGGCATGGCCCGGAGGGAGTAGTCATCCTGCGTCTGGAACATCATGGCCGCGCGGTTGTCGAGCCCGGATGGGTCGGGGTTCGCCACAAACGACATGATCTGCTTGGCGACGTCCTTCTGACCCTCGTGCCGCCGTGCCTCGTGCACGCATGGCTCGAAAGCGCGCGTGATGCCCAACACGGCCTGAAGCGTCATGGCGCCCGCCAGGTTGGACGAGGCCAGTAGCGTTTCGGAATCGTGGGTCGCCAGGGCGCAGATCGCGGTCGCAACCGTGGCCCCGTTGGTCAACGCAAGGCCCTCCTTGGGTCCAAGGCGGAGGCCCTCGGCAATGGACCCGTTTGGGACCTCGGGCGGAGACAGCGGCTCAAGCCCAACTGTCCTTAGCGCTTCGTCTCCACTAATTGGTTTCCCCCTCTCGATGGCGGCGGCGTCCCATTTGGCCGCGGACTTGTATGGGTAGTCAGTCTCGACCCAGGCCTTCCCCTTTCCGAGCAGGACGAGCGATAGATGCGATAGCGAGCATAGATCGCCGGACGACCCGACGCTGCCCTGCGACGGGACCCAGGGGTGCACCTTGCGGTTCAGCATCTCAGCAAGAAGGACGAGCAGGGCAGGGCGAACGCCTGATAAACCTTGCGCAAACGTCCGCAGCCGAAGTAACATCGTGGCGCGGACGACCTCCGATGCAAGAGGTGGCCCCACGCCCGTCGCGTGGCTCAACAAGATGTTCTCTGAGAGCTTGCAGCAATCCGCGAACGTCTCCACCGGCTTGTCGCGATTGATCCCAAGCCCCGTGTTGACGCCGTATATAAGCAAGAGATGCCGCTTTTCGGGGGGCGCTGCCGCAAACTCGCGCTGTGCCATGATGACCGCCTCTCTGATCAACGCTGCACTCTGCTCCGTCCGCCTGAGGCTCTCCTCGGCGACCACGACGCGCGCAAGCCGACCCTCATCGTCGCCACGTGCGACCGCCGCAAGTTTCTCCAGGGTCAGGCACTCGGGGCTGTGATCGATGACGATTGGGTTCTCGACGGGTTTCCCCATGACGTAGAGCAAGGTGTGGTCACCCCCCTGGTTGCCAGCGTTATCGACGTTCTCGAAGTGCACGGCGTTCTTCTAGAGCCCTGAATGACCCGCGAGAAGCCCAGCTATACGCTCGACCATCTCGCTGCGCGGGACGGTCTGCTGAGTCTGTTCATGTTTCAGCCACTCTGACCGCTCAGCCACTTTGGATGCGACTTCCTTGCCACGTCTGAGGTCCTTGATGGACACGGCATCGTGCTCAAGCTCGTCCTCGCCAGCAATCACTGCAAGAGGGATGCCTCGCTGGTCGGCATATTTCAGCTGCTTACCGATGTTGCCGCTGCCGAGGTACAGCTCTGCGCAAATGCCCGCCCTCCGAAGCTCAAACGTCCATTTGACATACTCGTTCGCGAGTTTCTTGTCCATCTGCGTCACGAGGACCTGAGGTCCGGCCGCGCTCTTCTGGCCGAGTTGCCCGTGAACCTTGAGCACATCAACCAGCCGGTCAATGCCGATCGAGGCGCCTGTCGCGGGGACTTTCTGGCCTGTGAATCGCTCGACGAGGTTGTCATAGCGTCCGCCTCCGGCGATGCTCATGGAATACTGGCCGCCTGAGCCTGGCTGAAGCAGCGAGGCCTCAAAGACCGGCCCAGTGTAGTAGGTGAGGCCGCGCACGACTGTCGGGTCAAAGACGACTCTGCTCTCGTCGTAGCCCGCCGCCGTCAGAAACTCGTCTATCTCGACTAATTCGCGAACGCCGCGGTTGCCCTCCTGCGATTCGCCCACAATCCCTCGCAGCGCCTCGCACACGTCCTTTCTGCTCTTGCGGGCCGCGTGGAGATATTCAATGACGACGTCGGCCTGTGCGTTGGTCAGTCCTGCGCCCTCCGTGAAGTCTCCTGAATCGTCCATCCGTCCTTGCCGCAGGAGCTTGACGACACCCTCCATGCCCAGCCGCTCGAACTTGTCGATACAGCGCATCACGCGAGTGGCCGTAGCGCTGCCCCCTGCCTCCATCTCAACACCGGCCGCCTCGAGCACGCCGTTTAGGACACGGCGGTTGCCGACGCTAACGATGAACTTGCCCGCAAGCCCCAGCTCCTCGAACGCATCACACAGAACAGCGCATATCTCCGCGTCGGCCGCCATGCGCGCGCTGCCCACAGTGTCGATGTCGAACTGCACGAACTCGCGGAAGCGGCCGGGGCCCGGCTTTTCTATGCGAAAGACCGAGCCGACTTGATAGCGTCTAAAAGGCTTGGGCAGCTCCTTATGCTGCGCTACGTAACGGGACAGGGGAGCGGTCAGGTCGTATCTGAGGGCGAGCCACTCGGGCTGATCGCCCCGAAAAGAGAAGACGCCCTCCTCGGGTAGCCCCGTCTCCTGGATGAACTTGCCCAACATCTCGGCGAACTCCACCGTGGGCGTCTGAAGCGGAGCGAAGCCGTAACGCTCATAGACCTTGCGTATCCTGTCGATCATCTCGCAGCGCGCTACAAAGTCCTCGCCCTGGATGTCACGGAATCCCCGGGGAAGCCTCGGCCTCGGTCGCCTAATTTTCTCGCTCATAACAGTTTCTTGCCACGCAATAATATATAATGACGCAAAAGTACTGGCGTCGGGACTCGAACCCGAGACCTCCTGATCCACAGTCAGGTGCTCTAGCCTGGCTGAGCTACGCCAGCACAAACTTCGGCTTGCGCACGAGGCAGCAAGCCGCTGAACTTCAAGGGGAACCATAACGATCGAAGCCTTTTCCGTCAAGGTCGTCCAAGTCGATCTTGAATGTGCAGGCCGTTTGCGTTACTAACTAGTGCCATGTTTGAACGCAAGAAGATATACCTCATTGATGGGCACGCGTTCATCTACCGGTCGTTCTACGGGGAGAGGACGCTTGCCACCTCGAGCGGCCTTCCGACGAACGCTATCTTTGGCTTCGCCAATTCCCTGCTACACCTGATCGAGACGCAGGACGTCGAGTACATTGCTGTTGCGTTCGACACGCCCGGGCCAACATTTCGTAACGACATATACCCTGCCTACAAGGCCAACAGACCCAAGCCGCCGGAGGAGCTCATCGCGCAGATTCCGCACATCAAAGAGCTGCTCGATGCTCTGAGAATAACAACGCTCGAGGAGAATCGGTTCGAGGCGGACGACATTCTGGGGACACTGGCACTGAAGGCCAAGCAGGCAGGCTTTGACGTTGTCATCGTTACCTCTGACAAGGACGCGTTTCAGCTGGTTGACGACGCAGTCTGCGTGTTTGATCCCTGGAAGGACATTACTTACAACGCTGATAGCGTGCACGAGAAGCTTGGCGTGCGGCCGGAGCAGGTTCGGGATTTCCTCGCTTTGACGGGCGATCCGACCGACAACGTGCCCGGGGTCCCGAAGGTCGGTCCCAAGACCGCTGCCTCGTTGCTTGCGCGGTTTGGGTCGGTTGAGGCCATGCTGTCCCAGCCGCATGAGGCGCCAGATGACAAGGCGTTGAGGAAGGTCGCCGAGAACGCAGACATCGCGAGGAAGGCGCTCACGCTCGTAACGATCAGAACCGATGTGCCAGTTGAGGCTGACATGGCGAGATTCGCCCGGAACGAGCCCGACCAAGACGCGCTGCTCGCTCTCTTGCAGCGGCTCGAGTTCGTCTCACTGGCCAATCGCCTTCTCAACAGGACAGCGAGCACCAAGAAGGATTACAGGGCAATTCTCACATCGGAGCAGCTCGAGGAACTGAAACAAGAACTGCTGTCAGCTGAGGAGTTCGCGGTGGATACCGAGACTACTGGCACCGACGCTGTCTCATGCGACATGATCGGCCTGTCGTTCGCCACGCGGCCCAACTGCGCCTCCTACATCCCGCTTGCGCACAGCTACCTGGGCGCCAAGAGGCAGCTGGACAGGTCCCTCGTCCTGGGCCAGCTGAGGCCAATTCTCGAGGACCCGAACAGGCGCAAAGTCGGCCAGAACATCAAGTTCGACCTACTGGTCTTACGCAACCAGGGTGTCCAATTGCGAGGCATATCGTTCGACACAATGATAGCCGATTACCTTCTTCGGCCGACGCAGAGGGTGCACAACCTCGATGCTCTGGCGCTTCACTATCTTGGCTATCAGACGACGACCTACAAGGAGCTCGTGCCGCCCAGGTCGAGCGTTCGCGACCTTCGCGACGTCGAGATCGCCAGAGTTGCCGACTACGCGTCGGAGGATGCAGATATCGCGTTAATGTTGAAGCAAGAGCTCGAGCCCGTGCTCAAAACGCAGGGGCTGGATAAGCTGTTTTACGAAATAGAGATGCCGCTCGTGTCGGTCCTTGCGGACATGGAACAGCGAGGGGTGAGGCTTGATCTCGAGTTCCTCGCCAAGATGTCGAAAGAGCTCGAGCGTGAGCTTGAGTCCATTAGGGGAAAGGTGTATTTGCTTGCGGGCGAGGAGTTCAACATCAACTCCCCGAAACAGCTCGCCCACATTTTGTTCGATAAGTTAGGGCTGCCGAAGGGCCGCAAGACTAAGAAAGAATACTCGACGGACATCAAGGTCCTACAGTCGCTGGCAAAGGTTCACCCGCTGCCGGCCGAGCTTATTGCCTACCGTGAGCTTGCCAAGCTTAAATCAACGTACGTCGATGCGCTTCCGAAGCTCGTCAACCCGAAGACTGGCAGAATCCACACCTCATTCAACCAGACGATCACCGCCACTGGCCGGCTCTCAAGCAGCGCCCCGAATCTTCAGAATATCCCGATAAGAACTGAGGTTGGCAGAAGGATTCGTCAGGCCTTCATCCCAGAGGACGGCTACGTGCTCGCCTCGTTCGACTACTCGCAGATCGAGCTTCGCATCCTTGCGCACCTGTCTGGCGACCCGGAGCTCGTCTCGGCGTTCAAGGCCGGCAAGGACATTCACGCCAGGACGGCCGCGACGCTCTTCTCGGTTGCAGAGGAGGATGTGACTCGCGAGATGCGCAGTCAGGCCAAGACTATCAACTTCGGGGTCATATATGGGATGGGGCCGTTCAGGCTCGCCCAGGACCTCGGGATCGAGATGAGCAGGGCAAAGCGATACATCGACGACTACTTCGCCAAGCATTCTAAGGTCAACGAGCTGATCGAGGCGACGTATCAGAAGGCTGAGTCGGATGGCTATGTGGAGACGATGTTCGCTAGGAGGCGGGACGTGCCCGAGATCAAGAGCACCGACCGCCAAAGGTGCGAGGCGGCAAAGCGCGCGGCCTTCAACACGATCGTCCAGGGCTCGGCGGCCGACATAATCAAGATCGTTATGGTCAAGCTGGCCGAGGCGATGCCTGAATCTCAGCTCGACGCGTTCATGATCCTCCAAGTCCACGACGAGCTCGTTTTCGAGGTCCGGCGAGAGCAGGTGGACCACGCCATCGAAATAATCAGGCCGATCATGGAGCAGAGCGTTCGG
>CAZKNE010000132.1:0-6286 GCA_964554005.1 uncultured bacterium
CCCCTCCAGCCGAGACTCGCGAATCTGCACACGCTCTATGACACCAGCCGCCAATTCCTGCCTGAACTGGCTATAAGTCCATTTGGCCTCGCTCGGCGGGGTTGTTTCAACAAACTTCGCCAACAAAGCAGCGACGATAATAATGGACGCCCAGAGCGCAAGGGTCTTCAGACGCGGGTTCAAACCACAACCTCTCTAGTTCAAAACATCAAGACAGCATTCACAAATACAATACCCCCAACACTACAACGGATCAACTTGCATAAAACTTCGAATCAATCCCAACAATAAAACAATCACGCTACAATCAGCCTCGCTGATCGCCGCATGCCGCCGCACCGCCCACGTTGCCTGCTTAGTCACACCCTTTGGCAGAGCTACCCCGAATGTTGACAGGAGTTTTCGTATTCTTTGATTCAGGAGTGTTGGCTTGTTGGCTCCGGGGCTTCGTTTTGGTCAAGAAGAAGCTCGTGCTTTCATCCTTGTGTAGTACTACGAAGAACGTCTCTTCTGTTTCTCCTTCCTCGCCCGAATCGCAAGCGGAACTCCCCAGGGGGCTTCTCGCAAGCAAAGACGAAAGTCGAATCCAGTCCTGCGGGTGAAGTTGAAACGCCGGTGCCCTCGAACAGCGAGACTTTCGCTTCAAGGTCAATCTTGAGCGTCCTTGAGATGTATTCCGAGACGTTCTTGGCTTGATAATCGAAATCCACAGCTTTGCCATGTTTCATTCAACCGTAATTCGACCGAGCAAAGCAGTTGGCATGAATCGAATCATTGAACCCGGGGCACGGTGACACTACCATTCATCAGAAAAAGCATATCAGCATCGCGGCCAGCCAGGCTTAATGCGCTGTCAATCGCCTGCTGCAAGAAGGAGTAAGGCTCAGCAAATACATCTCTAATAACGTTCGGATCCACGTCTGTAACGGCAAAAACCTTCACGCGGAGCGCAGCCTGAGCGAGGCGCCCTGCCTTGTGGCACCCAAATGAAGGGTCCTGTCGAATACTTTTTATGACCTGTTTGGGGTCTCCAAGTTCTCTGATCAGTTCGATATATGAGCGCTCGCCCACGCCGTTTGAACACTTCGAGACCAGGATCAGGATGCCCCCCTCTTTCACGGCGAGCAGTCCGTGCTCGAGAGTTTTTTGCAGCTGGTATAGGTCGCGGTCGAGAGGGCTTCTTGCCACCGAGACGACTACATCTGCTCGCTTGCGTATCGGCACGATGTATATCTCATCAGCCTTTTGCGTCGCAGCCATAAACGAGGCGCCAAGTTCGCCCGCGGTTGCCGCATAGACGTTCTGATCGCGGTCTAGGACGAGGTTGATGGCGAATATCGGCTTGTTCTTGAGCATTGCTACGCCCTCGACCATATCTTCGTGGACTGGGTTTTTTTTGAGGGCCAAAGGCATGACGCCTGGCAAGAGAGCGAGGCTGTGGTTCTGCTCTATTGTCTCGAAGGCAGCCATGCCGGGGATGAGCGACTTCCGTCCGCCAGTGTAGCCAGCGAAGTAGTGCGGCTCGACCGAGCCTAGTATGACGGTCCGGTCAGCGTCGAGCAGAAGTTTATTAAGAGAGACGTTTGTGCCTCGGCTGGTCCTGCCTATGTTGACCATATCGGTTATGTTGTGACAATCATGGACAAATGTCCGCGGCGCGAGCTTCTCGTAAAGGTCGCCAAGAATGCTACGCATTTCCTGCCGCGTTGGTGAGCCATGAGCCCCTGTGGCCACTGCGAAGTAGAGGTTGGCATCTTTAGCGGTCTCGAGCAGAGTGGGCAGTACCTGCGCGGTCGGTGTTGGCCTCGTGGCATCGTTCACAACGACAAGCGTCTCCTCCCCAGGGTGAGAGACGAACTGTGCAAACGGCTCCGAGGCTATGGGGTGGGTGAGCGCCGCATGCAGCGTTGCCAGTTGGTCCTTGATGGGTGCCGGGTTGGGCCTGATTATGCCCATGAGGTTCCGTTTGGGCACCCGAACAACGAGGCTGTCTGGCCCATAGGGAACATCAATTGCGATCAGCTCATCATCGGCCATCACAATCCCAATATACCATGCAGAACGACAAGAAAGCAAAATGGGGGACGCCGCGAGGCATCCCCCAAGATAGCAGCAAAATCACTACGCCATGTTCTCTATCAGAGCCGAGGCATACTCCGACGTTTTCAGTTTGGTCGCTCCGTCCATCAGTCTATGAAGATCGTAAGTTACCCTCTTCTGCTGGATAGTCTTCGATATCGCGCTGCGTATAACCTCTGCCGGTTCAGGCCACTCGAGGTACTCAAGCATCATCACGCCTGAGAGGATCAGCGACGTGGGATTGACTTTGTCCATGTTGGAATACTTGGGAGCCGTGCCATGCGTGGCCTCAAAGAGCGCAACCGTGTCGCCGATGTTCGCTCCTGGCGCCATTCCGAGCCCGCCGACCTGGGCGGCACAAGCGTCGGAGATATAGTCTCCGTTGAGGTTGGGCAGCGCGACAACTTCGTACTCATCGGTGCGTGTGAGAATCTGCTGGAACATGCTGTCTGCGATCCTGTCCTTGATGAGTATCTTGCCCTCCGGCATCTTGCCGTCGAACTTGTCCCAGAGCTCCTGCTCAGAGATAGTAATATCCCCGAACTCCTCCCTTGCGACCTCATAACCCCAATCCTTAAAGGCGCCCTCTGTGAACTTCATTATGTTGCCCTTGTGGACCAGGGTCACACTCTTTCTGTCTCGCTTGATGGCGTATTTGATCGCTGCACGAACGAGGCGCTTGCTGGCGAACTCACTGATTGGTTTGATACCAATGCCAGAATCCGCTCTTATGTTGGTCCCCATCTCGGTGTTGAGGAAGTTAATGACCTTCTTGACCTCATCAGAGCCTTTTTGCCACTCGATGCCGGCATAGACGTCTTCGGTATTCTCACGGTAGATGACTATGTTCATCCGCTCGGGGTGCTTTACAGGGCTTGGAACGCCCTTGAAATACCATACGGGACGAACGCAGCTGTAAAGCTCCATCCGCTGACGCATCGCCACGTTGAGGCTCCTATAGCCGCCGCCAATCGGGGTCGTGAGAGGCCCCTTTAGCGCGACATGGTAATACTGGATAGCGTTGATCGTGTCCTCTGGCAGTGGCTCGCCGTATTTGTCGAAAGCTTTGTCACCAGCATAGATGTCAAACCAGACGATCTTGCGTTTGCCGCCATAGGCTTTCTCAACCGCGGCGTCAAGAACTCGTCTAGTGGCGCTTGTGATATCTGGTCCGATCCCATCGCCCTCCATAAGGGGGATTATGGGTTTGTCTGGCACTACGATTCGGTCGTCCTCAACCAGTACTCTCTCGCCGTCTGTTGGTGGAACGATCTTGTCAAACTGCACGGTCATTTTCTTTCTCCCCTGTAGAATCTAGTCAAGCTTGAAATCGCCATACTTGGCGATGTGATACAGAAGGCCGCCATCCTCGAGTATTTTCTGCATGGCTTTCGGCAGAGGCGCAAACGAGACCTCGGTCTTCTTTGTCAGGTTCCGAACAACTCCGGCGTCGAGGTCAACCTCGAGCTCGTCACCGGTCTTAATCCTGTCGGTGTTGCAGATTATGACTGGCAACCCCACGTTGATAGCATTCCTGTAGAATATCCTAGCAAATGACTTGGCAAGGACCGCACTGACGCCCGCAATCTTGATGATTGTTGGCGCGTGCTCTCGGCTTGAACCAAGCCCGAAGTTCTTGCCACCAACCACGAAATCGCCCTTGCTCATCTTGCTGGCGAACTTGGGGTCTGCATCCTCCAAGACGTGCTTGGCAAGCTCCGGCAGGTTGGAGCGGAGGTGGAACAGCCGCCCCGGAGCGATATGATCGGTGCTGATGTCGTCCCCGAACGTCCAAGCCTTGCCTTTCATTTTGTTCATCATATCACCTCCCGAGGATCAGTTATTCGGCCTGTCAACGCCGTTGCGGCAGCAGTGGCCGGCGAGCCCAGGTATATCAGGCCCTTTGGATTGCCCATTCGACCAAGGAAGTTGCGATTCTGCGTTGACAGGCATGCCTCGCCATCGCCCAACACTCCCTGGTGAACGCCAACGCACGGCCCACAGCCCGGCGGCAGGACCAGGGCGCCCGCGTCAATGAGCGTCTGCAACGTCCCGTCGCTAATCGCTGCCTTGAGAATCTTTCTCGATGCCGGAGCGACCAAGAGCCTGGTATCCTTATCGCGACTCTTGCCCTTTAGGATCGCTGCTGCCGTCTGAAGGTCCTCGAGCCGCCCGTTCGTGCAGGTGCCGATATAGACCTGATCGATGTTCACAGGGTCCATCTCTCGTATCTGGGTCATTGTCCTCGTGTTGTCAACAGTGTGGGGGAAGGACACTATCGGCTCTAGCTTCGAGGCGTCAATCTTGATCACTCTCTCATACTCCGCGTCCGCATCAGCTGACATCGCCCTGAACGCATCGCCCCGGCCCATCCGCTGGAGATACTCCTGGGTTATGTCATCGGAGGGGAAGAGCCCAACCTTAGCTCCTGCCTCAACAGCCATGTTGGCTATCGTAAACCGGCCCGATATGTCCATCTTGTCGATGGTCTCGCCCTGATACTCGAGCGCCTTGTAGGTCGCGCCATCCGCACCGATCATGCCGATCAAGTGAAGAATGAGGTCTTTAGGATATACACCCTCCGGAAATTGGCCCTTAACCTGTATCTTGAACGTCTCGGGCACTCTAAACCATGTCTTGCCCAAGGCCATTGCGATCGCCACATCCGTCGAGCCCATCCCCGTCGCAAATGCGCCAAGGCCGCCCCCCGTGCAGGTGTGGGAGTCCGCCCCGGTGTGAACATCGCCCGGCGCAAGATAGCTCTCTACGATAACTTGATGGCACACTCCTTCCCCAACTTCGGACAACACAGCCCCAGTCTTCTTCCCAAAGCGCCTCATCAAGATATGGTCGTTTGAGAGCTCCTTGCGGGGACTTGGTGCCGCATGGTCGAGGAAGAGCACAGTCTTATCGGGGTGGGTCACCTTTTCCAGTTCAATTTCTTGAAGCTGCCGAATCGCGAGAGGGCCAGTGCCGTCCTGCACGAGGCAGACATCGACTGAGGCGATAACGAACTCGCCAGCCCGAACAGCGCGTCCTGCATGCTCAGAAAGGATCTTTTCTGTAAGCGTCTGTCCCATGGTACTATCCTCTTATCTTCGTGCCATTCAGAAACCGCTAGACTGTAACTGGGGAACGCCCCACTAATGAGGCGCTCCCCGTCGTAGCGATTTTAGACCAGCGAGGCAAGCCGATCGAAGTCAAGCGATTTCGGTCTGTTAATGGCTGTGCCGATTCCTCGGTGCAGAACGAGCTGCGCAAGCATACCCATTGCCCTGGAAACGCTGAACAGCACGGTGTAATACTCGAACTCCCGCAGTCCATAATGAAAGAGCAGCGAGCCAGAGCCTGCGTCAACGTTCGGCCACGGATTCTTGATCTTGGGGAACTCCTTCAGGACTTTCGGCACGACCTCAAAGACCGTCGCCACAGTTTTGAAAACGGGGTCTTCAGGTATGTGCTTTTTGCCGAACTCAAGGAATCCTACGTAGCGAGGATCGGTCGTCCTCAGGACTGCATGGCCATAGCCCGGAATAACCTTTCCAGCGGCCAGAGTGTCCCTCGTGTGTTTCTCGATCTGCTTCTTGGTCGGGACGCCGCCGAACTCATCCATCAGTTCGAGTATCCAGTTCAGGCACTCCTGGTTGGCCAGGCCATGAAGAGGCCCCGCAAGGCCGTTCAGGCCAGCCGAGACCGCATAATAGGGGTCCGAAAGCGCCGATGCCACAGTGTAGCATGTGTAGGCGGAGACGTTCCCACCCTCATGGTCGGAATGGAACGTCAGATACAATCTCATCAGCTCAGCGAACTCACCGGTCGGATCGGGGACGCCGAGCATGTTCGCATAGTTGGCGCCCAGGTCGAGGCCCGGCGTCCAAGGGATGATGTCTCCCTTATTGTAACGGAGACGATACACTCCAGCCGCGATCGATGGGATTTTAGCCAATATCTGAAGAGCATCCTCAAGCGCCGGCACCCAATACTGGTCCTTGGTCATACCCTCCGAATACATCTTGCGGAACACGCTCTCGTGCTCCAGAACCAGAATAGCTGTGTCAAGCATCGCCATCGGGTGGCTGTCCTCCGGCATCGAGTCGAGCACATCCCAGACGTATTCGGGAACATAAGAGCGCTTGTCGAGGTCCTGCTGAAGAGACTTTTTGGCCTCCTCGTCAGGAAACTCGCCGGTCAACAGGCAGAAGAATAA
>CAZKNE010000133.1:0-6281 GCA_964554005.1 uncultured bacterium
CTGCCTAACTTGAATTCACACACTTAATGGTGGGAAGTCAAGCCATCCAGACATTGTCAGATCAACACGATAACTGGCCTTTACACCATATTAGCGCTAATATGTGCAAATGAAACTGGATCGAGCGAAAATGGATGATCAAAAGACATGCAGGCTTCTCGCACTTGCAGAGCAGAAGTTTGGTGCGCTTTCAGAACTTGAGAGAGAAATACTCGAAGCGGTGGCACACGGGAAAACCGCGGACTATGGGGGAGATTGTGCGGATCATGTTCAAGCTGAAAATGCTCGCAACTCGGGTGATAAGCCTTCCCTGGAATCTGATCGTATCACTTGGCTTTGCACTGAGTGTCAAGCAACCAAGTTAGTGAGCCATTCGGGAATCTGGCTTAGCGGGCTACGGATTGACAACAAGCTCGAGCTCCCCTTTGCGCGCATTCCATTTCCGTTGTCTTTGAAGAACTGTGCCTTCCCGGACGGTATTGACCTACATGATGCTGAACTCAGTGCCTTGTATCTTAGCGGCACACGCACCGGTCCGGTCAGTGCAGGGGGCCTAAAGGTCAGCCACGATCTTTATATGGACGATGGCTTCAAAGCCGAGGGAGAGGTTTGTTTGCGCGGTGCGGACATCGGTGGAGATCTTGTTTGTCATAACGCGTCTTTCCTGAATTCTGGAGGTGACGCTCTCTGGGCCGATAATATGAGAGTGGGCGGGAGCGCTTTTCTGAGTGATGGCTTTCTGTCTGGTGGCCAGGTAAGGCTTGTCGGCGCAAGAATTGCTGGTAATCTGGAATGTGATGGGGGGCACTTCCAGTCGAATACCGGTTCGAGAACCTCCTTGGACGGAGAGAGGCTTTTTGTTGAGGGCCACGTGTTCTTGCGCGATGGGTTCGAGGCCAGGGGTGAGGTACGCCTGCTCGGCGCGACAATTGGACAGAGTCTTGATTGCACAAATGGTCATTTCAATAACCCTCAGGGCGCTGCTCTTTTCGCTGACGGACTAAAAGCAAGTGATGTTAACCTGGGCAATGGCTTTTGTGCCCAGGGAGAAGTGCGTCTGCCTGGCGCTATAATCAACGGTAATCTGGAGTGTGAAGGGGGCGCCTTCATGAATCCTGACGAGGTAGCCCTGTCGGCAGATGCTATCAAGATAGAGCAGAATCTCTTTGCTAGTCGTGGCTTTCATGCAGAAGGGGAACTGAGACTCAGCGGGGCAAGTATTGGGGGCCAAGTTGATTTCAGTGGGGCCGAAGTGGTCAGCAAGAAGTCAAATGCAATAAGCGGCGAGGACATGGCTGTAGGGGGCTCCATGTTTCTCAGTGACGGCTTCAAATCACAGGGAGTCGTATCGCTTAATGGCGCTTCAATCGGTAGGACACTTGAATGCAATAATGCCCAGCTCATCAACCCTAAAGGAAGTGCGCTTGCAGCCGATCGTATCAACGTCAGGGCCTGTATACACATGTATAGTGGCTTTAAAGCCGAGGGAGAGGTTTGTTTCCGTGGTGCCCGTATTGGCGGGAACCTCAATTGTGACGAAGCGATCATGATTAACCCTCAGGGGCGCGCGCTCGACGGTGGTGGTATGATGGTTCAGGGTTACGTGTCCCTGAGTAGCGGCTTCAGAGCCGAGGGTGAAGTGCATCTTGCCAGTGCGCGAATATGTGGGTATCTAGACTGTTGCTCTGGTCATTTCAGCGATCACAGCGAGGAACCCAGGGCTTTGTTTGCCGATGCGCTGGACGTTGGCGGCGGTGTATTCCTGTCCAGTGGTTTTAACGCAGAGGGCGGCGTGCGTTTGTTGGGCGCGAAAATCGGGGGGAATCTTGAATGTGACGGGGGTCAGTTCACGAACAGTGGGTGCGCACTTGATGCTGAGGCGGCCAAGGTCGACGGTTACGTCTTTCTACGTGATGGATTCAAGGCTAGTGGTGAAGTCTCTTTGGTTGTGGCAAGGATCGGTCATAGCCTCGAATGCACCAACGCTCAGTTCATTGGAGACGACGAACAAGGGACGGCGCTGAAGGCTACTGACTTGGAGGTGAAGAATAATGCCCTGCTCTCTAAGGGTTTCAAGGCGCGCGGCAAGATAGATCTTGCCGGTGCTACCATAGGTGGCAGTTTTGTCTGGAAGGACGTTGATTCGCCATCAGGTCTGACGCTAGACCTACGGGGTGCCAGACTGGGTACACTACTTGACGATCCGGCGAGCTGGCCAGAACAGAACAAGCTCTTTCTGCATGGTCTGGTTTATACTGAAATAGATGACACCGCGCCAACAGACGCGAAGACCCGCATTGAGTGGCTGCGCTTGCAGCCGACTGACCTTTTTCGCCCACAACCATACGAACAATTGGCAGCGGTTCTCCGGAAGCAGGGGCAGTCTGCAAGCGCCAAGAAGGTTCTTATCGCTAAAGCAAAGGACCGTGCACGCCTGACACAACTGACATGGGCAGAGAAATGCTGGTATTCCTTCTTCGGAAAGTTTATCGGTTACGGTTATCGGCCTTGGCGAGCATTCTGGATTGGGTTGATCGTCATATTGATAGGTTGGGTCGTCTTTGGGTATGCCAATAGCAGCGACATCATGAGTCCAACACAAGAGGGTGCGTATAGTCATGGGAATGCTAACGCGTCAAAACAGACTATCGATCAGAACTACCCCAAATTCGATCCGTTGTGGTACTCAGTCGATATGTTCGTTCCAGTCGTAACATTTTATCAGGCAAGTTACTGGCAGCCAGATCCCGATCGTGGTGTCGTTGTTCAAATAGGAAGCTCGGTAGTCAGGACGGGAGAGTTGTTCCATTGCTATCTAATGCTACACATTGTCATGGGGTGGGTCCTGACCACGCTACTGATTGCTGGTCTCACCGGATTATCTCGTGGCTAAGGAAGCCAGTGAGCTAGAAAAGGGGCGTCATCACACCTCACAACCATCATGAGGTGGTTGGAATGGGCAGACCGGCGTGTTGCGGCTTCGGAGTCGCTTGGCTTCTCCGGTCCTCGCTTCCGCCATCACGGAGCAAGCATAAGAGAACCGGAACGTTAGTTACATCGTCCCCCAAGTGTGGTGGTTTGTATGCCCTTATTATGCTGTTCACACAAGCACGGGCGAGGACAAATCGGCACTAAGTGGGGCAGTTGGGGAATTGGCCATTATCAGCGATCATTGCTCATTCCCCAGAGCCATAGCGGCGAGAGGGGCGGCTGTGGGGCTGCTATAAGGGTTCGGGGCGGGCGGGTTTGAACCGCCGACCCCCGGTTCCCAAAACAGAAGGGCGGAGTTCGCAGAGCAGCCATATAGCCCACAAGCGAACACCCTACAAAGTTGGTATGCTCTCAGTATGCTATTCCTGTTTTGGGCGTAGTATCCCGCTCAAGAGTGTCTTCAACCTCTCCCGACACAATGTCCGGCAGCTGATTCACGGCATCGCGAAGCTTCCGGTCCGTCAGGTGAGAGTATCGCAAGGTCATGGCAAGCGACTCATGTCCGAGTATCCGTTGGACAGTGAGCAGGTCAACGCCCTGGTTGACCAAAGTTGAGGCCGCCGTATGTCTTAGATCGTGGAATCGAAAGCCTTCCAGGCCCGCTCGTCGCAAGGCCGTCGTATAACTTCTCTTGACGCTATTGATGGGGAACAGCTTGTCGTTCTCGTCCCCACGTGGCAGCTCTTGTAAGACTTGCACGGCTTGCAAACATAGTGGGACGGTTCTCGGAAGGTGGTTCTTGGTGTTCTCGATCGTCAAGGTAGCACTGTCAAGATCGATGTGCTTCCATTCAAGCGACAAGAGCTCTCCTCGACGACAGCCCGTCGTCAACGCCAATACGACTATCGGATAGAGAAGCGGTTGCTCACTCTCACGACAGGCCGCAAGCAGCCGCCGCTGTTCCGCAACTCGCAGAAACTTCATGCGCCGCGTCTCAGGGAACATCTCAATATGCGAGGCGGGGTTGTGCTCAAGCAGCTGCCAGCTGATAGACAGGTTGAATATGCGCCTGCAACAAGACATCTCTCGGTTCACTGAGGCGCCGGAGACCTCGCGCTTGCGTTCCACACGATAGCGATCAAGCTCTTCTCTCGTTATGCTTCTTGCAGGACTATTGCCAAACACTGCGCAGAGGTTGTCGGTCAAGGATATATCCCGGACATACGAGGCTGGGGTCTTCTGGGCCTTCGCCCATTCAAGGTAGCGATCGCAGAGTTCACGAAACGTCAGCCGGCATGGTGGCTTGCGGCCCAGGAACTTCTCATCAGAAGCCTCGATACGCCGCTGTGCAAGGTATTGAGCAGCCGCCTTCTTTGATGTCTGCTTGGTACTCTCACGATGATAATTGCCTTGACTGTCCTTGTAACGAATCGACCAGAAGGAACTCTTGGCCTGCTTGAACAAACCCCTCGTCTTGCCCTCAGTCATGCTCGAGCCGCCTCGTGTGCCTTCCCGTCCCTGGCCTCTTTATTACGAGCCCGACCCCTACACAGGTCGCAACAAGCGCGATGATTCCACTGTTGCTTCCAGAACAACCGACCGCAAAAAGAGCAGTGACTAACCACTGGCCTTCGGAACGATTTCCTCCGCCGAGTTCTCAAGAAGAAGAGAATCACATCTAGAATATCAACCTCAGTGAACCAACCGCCAGACCCTATCTCGCCCAGGGTTCTCGCCGATGGCATCACCCCATCAAATCCCCTCCCCTCCATGATGTTGCTTTGTGAGTGCCTCCGAACAAGCGCACTGCTAAGCGCTCTCTTTCTGCTCATGTCCCGGAAGACAATAAACAGCCCAAGGTTAGGACCACGCACCAGCAGATCGACCTCAGATGGCGTTACGTCGGAAAGACCGTGCCCAGCAAGGAACTCCAGTCGGCCTGCCTCATTTAAGCCCTCCCACTCCTTTTTGCTCGCCCCAAACTCTGACGTTTTTGCCCCGAACGATGCGAATACCCGCCCTGCCGTATGCGCGTCTCCATAGTGGAAGGAACCCGTCCGCCACTGCGAGTTGCGCACTGGAATATAGTCCCTCTCCATCGTCTCCAATATCTGGCTGAGATAGTGGCTCCTCGGATGCCAGGCCGCCTGCTCACCATGCGCATCAGGATAAAGCGGGTCCAGTATCGTGACACCCTCATCGATGACCACCAGAAGAGGCTTCTGCATCTTACGCACGTCCGGCGCAAGGTTCTTCCCGATCTTTCGCAGCAATGCACCCTCTTCGCGCGGAAGCACAAGGTTCCTATTGTCTAGCGTTTGCAGCGCAATCAGCAACGGATCGTGGTTTGGCTTGACATATTTAGGCACCGGATTTGGCCGCGCCCGAGTCCCCACCTTTTTCATAGCCGACGCCCCAGCTTCATCTCAGCCACACGGCCCACCTCTCAACTTCTGCGCCTGACAGGGAATTCGATAGTATCTGTCCGAGCGGGACAATAGGGGGTAGGACAAGGTATGTCAAGCGGTTTGATGTTGCCTGAGCCTAACACATATAAGGAAAGGTCGATACAATGAAGAAGCGACACGTTGAACATCGTTTCCTGGATATGCACGAGGCCGCTGAGTATCTGGGAATCGCCTATAAAGGGCTTTCTTATCGCGTGCAAACCAAGCAAGTTCCGTTCACGAGACTTGGGAGCAGCCTCCGCTTCGATCGCATCGAATTGGACAAGATGCTGGCCAAGAACGCCGTCCCGCCCATCGATCTATCGCGCCGGTGATAGGAGCGAGATGTATGCTCTAAAAGGTTGGCGGCCAATACCCCGGAGTCTTTCGCAAGATGAGCGCGTTCTACGAGTCGGTTCTAAGGCGTTTGGCCTCTTCATCGCTCTGGCGCTTCAGGCCGATGATTTTGGTCTTATCCGAGCCGATCCTCGTCAACTAACCCTTATTACTTTCGGCTCGCGGCGTTTGCTTCGTAAAGAACTTCCAAAGCTCATCGAGGCGGGGCTTATCAGACCTTACTACTGCCCGGCAGACCGGAAAATTGGCGAATATGCGCCAGCGCAGAGTCGTATCGAGGTCCCACCCGCCTCGCAAAAAGAGCGCGCTTCTGTCGTCGGCCGGTCGCCGGGTCGTTCCCGTAACGGCGAGATGTTGTTGTTCTTTTGGCTTCAAACGGTCGCCATTCCGTCGCAGAGTCGTCCTCAACGTGTCGTCGTGTCGTCGCCGTTCTGTCCTCGTGGTTGGCTCAGAGAAGCAGGTTTGGACGAATTTTGTCAACAAGTTGTCAACGAAATGTCACCCCACCCTAACCTTGACCCTGACCCTGACCCTGACTTGCACCCT
>CAZKNE010000134.1:0-6273 GCA_964554005.1 uncultured bacterium
GGACCCTATCCCTGCTCTGCCGCGTCATCCTTCTCTTTTGCTGGTTCCTTTTCAGTGTTTTCGCTTTGGGGCAACGGCTCCTGGTTCTTCTTGGCTTCCTCGACAAAATTGAGGCGGAGGTTTGTGAGCACAGTGTCCAAAACCGTCTCCTCGTTCTTGTCGAGATTGCCCGCAGTCTTCGCTTTCAGCATCTCGAGCATGGCTATCGATGACTGGGCTTGCTCGAGGTTCTTCTCGACCTTGCCTGTCACCGGATTCGCCATCTTGCCGAGCTGCGCCATCCCCGCAGCCGCTATTGACTGAACCAACCCCAGATACGTCTGCGTGTAAACCTTGCTTTCTTGCTCCGACTTGCCCTCAACCATTTTGACCTCCTACTTGGTCTGTTAGTTGCTGTCTTTCTGCTCAGTGTATTCTTTGCATATTACCGAAACCGATGCAACTTTGTCCCCCTCAAGCAGGGATTGAAGCTTCACTCCCATCGTTGCTCTGCCAGTTATCCGCACGCTCTTTGGCTCCAACTTGAACCTCAGCGTCTTGCCGTTATGTGTGATCATGATGACCTCGTCACCATCGTTGACCTGAACGATGCCAACGACTTGGCCATTCTTCCTCGTGCATCTAATGTTGATCAACCCGTAGCCACCACGGTTCTGAGGTCTGTAATCTGAGGCGCGGCTTCTCTTGCCATACCCATTCTCGGTCGCGGCGAGTATGGTCGTTGTCTCCGACAGAACTTCCATACCGATCACATCGTCATCGCCGCGGAGTCGCATTCCTATCACGCCCCGAGCCGAACGGCCCATTGGGCGAATCTGCTTCTCATCGAAATGTATCGCAAGCCCCTTGCGCGTGCCGAGAAATACATCCTGTTCGCCATTAGACAGCCGCGCCGAGACGAGGCTATCCCCCTCCTTCAAACCGACCGCAATGATCCCGTTGGACCTGATGTTCCTGAACGCCGAGATGGGCGTTTTCTTGACCTGTCCGTGCCGTGTGGCCGTTAGTAGATACTGGTCGCTGTCGAAGTCGAGGTTTCTCAGCGGAAAGATCGTGCGTATAGTCTCCTCTGGCCTTAGCTTGAGTAAGTTTCTTATCGCTCGCCCTTTCGCGTTCCTTTCCCCGCCCGGCAAGCTGTAAACCTTCAAAAGATGAACACGGCCCTGGTCAGTGAAGAACATGACCCAGTCGTGTGTCATCGTGGTGAATATCCTCTCGATAAAGTCCGCCTCTTTAGTCGCCATTCCATAGGAGCCCTGCCCTGACCTACGCTGGGCCGTGAACAGCGAAAGGGGTGCCCGCTTGATGTAGCCTGACCTCGTCGCCGTTACGACCATCTCCTCCAATGGGATCAGCTCCTCGTCAGTTATCTCATCCTCCGCCTCGATTATCTGAGTGCGGCGCTCGTCCCCATATTTCTTCTTAACTTCCTTCAGCTCGTCCTTAACGATGCCAAGTATCAGGTTCTCGTCCGCCAAAACCATTTTCAGATACGTGATCTGTTCCTTAAGTCTTGCATACTCATCGTCCAGCTTCTCCCGCTCAAGCCTAGTCAAATGCTGGAGTCTCATCTCAAGAATCGCCTTCGCCTGGATAGCGGTCAGGTTGAATCGGCCCATCAACTGGCCCTGCGCCTGCTCCACGCTCGCTGACTGCCGGATTGTAGAGATGACAGCGTCCAGGTTATCAAGAGCTATCTTGAGGCCCTCGAGGACGTGCGCTCGTGCCTCGGCCTTTTTGAGCTCGAACTTGCACCTGCGCGTAACCACAGTCTCTCGAAACTCCACAAACGCATGAAGCATCTGCTTCAAGGTCAGCAGCCGAGGCTGGCCTTCAAGAAGCGCCAGCATGTTCACATTGAATGAATCCTGAAGCGCGGTGAACTTGTATAGTTGGCGAAGTATCACCTCCTCCTGAGCATCCCGCTTCAGGTCGATCACGACACGCATCCCCTGCCGGTCAGATTCGTCCCTGATGTCCGCGATGCCCTCGATTCGCTTGTGATGAACCAGCTCCGCTATCGACAATACTATCGCGCTCTTCTGCCTCTGATATGGCAGCTCGCTGAAGATAATCCTCGTCCTGTTGCCCTTTGGTCCGAAGCTCTCGAAAGCTGCCTTTGCTCGCATCATGACCTGGCCGCGGCCGGTCTCATAGGCCTGTTTTATCCCCGAACGACCAAGGATGAAGGCCGCCGTTGGGAAATCGGGACCCTTAATCGTATCCATGAGCTCCAGCACGCTAATTTGCGGCTCGTCGATCAGGCGTATCAGGCCATCGACCACCTCCGAAAGGTTATGAGGCGGAATCTGTGTGGCCATCCCGACCGCGATCCCGCTCGAACCATTGATTAGGAGGTTCGGTATTCTGGCCGGCAGCACAGCCGGCTCCGTCGTTGTGGTGTCGTAATTGGGCACAAAATCCACGACCTCCTTGTCAATATCCGCCAGCATCTCGTCGGAAATCCGGTCGAGCCGCGCCTCGGTGTAACGCATCGCGGCTGGCGGGTCGTCATCGATCGAGCCGTAGTTGCCCTGCCCATCGATGAGCGGGTACCTCAGCGAGAAATCCTGAACCATCCGCACCAAGGCATTGTAGATCGCCTCGTTCCCGTGCGGATGATACTTGCCCATCGTATCGCCGATAATTCTTGCACATTTCTTGTAAGGCCGATTGTAGGAGAGGCCCAAGTCCTTCATCGCGTAGAGTATCCGACGTTGGACTGGTTTGAGGCCATCACAAACGTCCGGCAGAGCGCGAGCTACGATCACGCTCATAGCGTACTCAAGATACGCGGTCTTCATCTCCTCAGTTATGTCACGATCGATAATCTGTTGTGCCCTAGCGTCCATTCTCAGCTTTCCACATTATTTTTTACTTTTACTTAAGGGTGATTCTTGACCACACCTTTCCTTAGACATAATGTACACCAATGTAAGAGCTGACGCAACATTCCTATGATGAGATGAGTCGTTGCTCGCGGCGGGCCTAGGTTGTTCCAAGCTACGGCCTCGAGATGGGGATTAGCATTGAGCGGTCGCGTTGAAAGAATCTCGGATGGACCATGGGTAGGTTTGTAGATCATTATGAGCTTGACAATTAGATGGGGGAGCTATCAAATATATAGATATGGTGAAAATGCGCCATAATAGATGTGGTAAAAGATGTGCTTCGCTATTGCGGAAGCTCTGAAACCATGCTTTGAAAATGAGGAGGTAAGCGGATGCGAAACGCGTTCTTTAATGGGCTTTGCCTGGGTTTGGTGATGGTTCTGTGCGGACTCTGGGGCAGCGCTTTCGCCCAGCAGGAGCCAGAAATTTACATTCAAATCATAAGCCCGATGACCGCTAGAGAGGAGCCGGACGATAACGGGGATTTCTTGATCGAGTGGTTTGATGGCGATTTCGGCTATATCAGTCTCTTTTACGACTCGGATAATCAAGAGGGGGGAGAGATTCTGGTATCACCCTTGCCCCTGCCGGCCCAGGACTTCAACGACCTCACGTGGGACACCAACGCCCTGCCGAACCTAACGGAGTGGTACATTGTTGGCAAGATCAAGCTGTCCCTGGATGAGAACGAGCCCTGGATTCATACGAGCTACAGCAAGGGAACTGTTTACATAAATCGGGTAAACGAGCCCGTGATACGGGTTGGTCCTGACGGGGATATAACGGCCGACAAAGGCATCCCGCTTTGGTTTCAGCTGAGAGGCGCAGGCTACTACTGGCTGTTCTATGACGTGGACAGGGAGCCTGGCGGTGAGGGTCAGATCATGGGGCCATCTAATCCTTTCATATATCCAGACTACACCACCAGCACCTACGAGTGGGACACCAGCGACCTCCCCGACGGTCAGAGCTATTACATTGTTGGCAAGACCAAGGCGAATCTGAGCGATCCGGATTGGTCCTATTCTGAGGCCTCGCTTGGCCGGGTGATAATTGACCACACTCAGCATTACGAGATCAACGTTCAGGAGCCGGGCGGGAGCGTCTATTTGCCGCTCGGTGAGAGCTTTACGGTGCAGTGGGACGACCAAGACCCGAACGTCTCCGCCTATGTGATCATTTATACCGACACTGACATAGATGGCGACCCCTCAGACGACGTGAGACGCTCTCTCTTGCCGATTCCGGTGAACGACAGGCAGAACCAGTTCACGATAACATTCGGCGACTTGAGCGACCGGCCCGGCAACACTTACTACGTCATCGCCAGAATCAAGGAAAGTGGCCAGGGCGATGGAGGCGAGACGCTGGCAGAGGGCTTCAGCGACGGGACGATCACTCTCTACAACAAGTCAACTCAGGACACTACCCCGCCCGCAGCGGTTCACGACTTGAGAGCAGAGCCTCGTGGGGACGGCTCGGCGATTACTCTTAAATGGACGGCGCCCGGCGACGATGGAAATTACGGAACGGCCACATCCTACGAGATCCGTTACTCGACAAGCATATTTGAGAGCGACTCGGACTTCCAGAGCGGGACCTCCGTGCCCTATGTGGACCAAAAGACTGGGAACAAGCCACTTCAGTCTGGATCGCTGCAAAGGGTGGACGTTGATGGGCTTGATCCGACGACTGTGTATTATTTCGCTCTCAAGACGACGGACGACTCAGGGCAGACTTCGCCCATGTCCAACATCGCCTGGGCTGATTCGATGCCGGTCGTGCTTTCCTCGTTCGAGGCGGTGCCTGGCTTCGAGAGAATCACGTTGAAGTGGACGACGGCCTCTGAGACCGATGCGTTGGGCTGGCATGTAGCGAGGCGCGATGGTGCTAGAGGCAGATTCCATACAATCACAAGTCGGATGGTCCGGGCAGCTGGGACGAGCTCTGAGCCGCACAGATACACCTACACTGACACCGACGTCTCGTCACGTATCACCTACTACTACAAGCTGTTGCTCTACAACCTTGATGGGAGCAAGGAGCAGAGCCGGACAATCAGCTCCTCGCCGCTTGCGGCTCCGTCAGACCCTAATTCCGACTCGTATCCATTGATTCTCGGAGGTGGTTTCGTGGGCTCGGTCGTAAACTCGTCCACGGGCGGGAGTCTCACAGTCATGGCGATTGTGGACCCCTACACCGGTTCAGGTGAGATCGAGAAGGTCGAGCTACACTACAAGGGCATCCCAACAGGAATACTCCTTTACGATGATGGGACGCATGGAGATGATGTCGCAGGAGACAATACATTCCATAACACGATAGACGTTGAGCCGGGCATTGCGGCCGGCAACTACGTGCTCGAGATCGTCGCGACCGACACTGATGGCAACCAGAGCCCAGTGTTCCCCTATGTTACGGTCAGATAAGCCAGAAGGCTTAGACGACTGACGCGACTATTTAGTAGCGAGAGCGGCGGAGAAGTTTCCGCCTGGTAGGCCATTTGTGAACCTGGGCGTCACTCAAGGCTAGCCGGGGCGGTCAGGATTATTTGAGATGATTCTCTCGGGCGCTGAGTGCTCGAGTGAATCAGGGAATTATGAACGTCAAGAGCCTGCATCCGTGGAATGTATCCTACGTTGATGCAGTGAAACTTCAGCGCGGGCTGGCCGAAAGAGTTATTCGGCAGTCAAGCCTGACCCTCGACTCCATTCGGCTTGTTGCTGGAGCCGATGTCTCCTATTCAAGGGCCACGAATCGCTGCTACTGCGCAGTGGTCGTGTTGAGCTTCCCGCAACTCGAGCCGGTCTGCCAGGAGTCGGCAATAACGGACGCAACTTTCCCCTATATACCCGGCCTCCTATCGTTCCGTGAGATTCCGGGCCTCGTCAGGGCTTTCGAGCGCCTCGATACCATTCCGGACGTGGTCATTACCGATGGCCAGGGCCTCGCCCACCCGAGGCGATTGGGGCTGGCGTGTCATCTGGGACTTGTGCTGGACATACCCACAGTGGGCTGCGCCAAATCACGGCTCGTAGGGGAGTTCGAGCAGCCAGGGCTCAAGAAGGGCTCAAGCACAGACCTTATGCACAGAAAAGAGCTTGTCGGAGCTGTTCTGAGGACCCGCACCAATGTCTCGCCCGTCTTCGTCTCAATAGGGCACAAGATCGGTCTGCAAACGGCCGTCAAGCTCGTGCTTGCCTGCTCGCCGAAGTTCAGGCTGCCTGAGACGACGCGGGCCGCGCACAACACAGTAATCAACATGATGAGAGATAATGAGAGAATAGACCAAACATATAAACGCAAAGGAGGCTGAGTTTCAAGAATGATCATCGTAACCACTAGCGAGATTCAGGACAAAAAAATCGTCAAGACGCTGGGC
>CAZKNE010000135.1:0-6184 GCA_964554005.1 uncultured bacterium
GTCATGCTATGGGCTAGCTGCAAGATGTCCGGGGGGATGTCCTTCTTGCCCCTCAAATGCTCCATTGGGAGGGAATATATAACTTCATGCCCCCTCGACCTGAGGCCCTCGCCGAGCGAGAACGCCCGTTGGCCGCCCCCGGCCGCAGGATAGGGCAGCGAAGGTATCAACTCCATCGTTGCAATCAGGACCTTTGCCATGATTCCCCAAGCTCGTCCGTAATTCTGGTCATGTTCTTAAAATACGCTCATTGTGCCCGTCGCCTCAACGAGTTTTTTGGCGGAGGTCGCTTAGTCCAAACTGCGGTCGCTCGCGTGTCAAGATATGCCACCGCAGCAGGCATCAAGCAGGAATGTTGCTATGTTGAGCGGTCCGGATCGTGAGGACGCTTGGATATTGACTCGCTGCCTGTTGGCACCTATTCTAAAGTTTAAGATGTAAAAATGTGGCTCGTATATTGGGCGTGAACTCCCGAAGAGAAGTTCTTGGAACTTGCAATAGGAGACTAGGTAATGGTTGAGATTAACGACTTGCTTGAACTGGCTGTTGCCAGAGGCGCGTCGGACCTTCATATAAAGATAGGGGCACAGCCTGTCATCAGGGTAGATGGCCACCTTACTACCATGATCGATCAGAAACGGCTGACGCCCGAGGACACTTTGCACCTTGCGTTTAGCATAATGACGCCGGGGCAGCGGGAGAAATTCCGCAAGCACAAGCAGATCGACCTTGCGCACGCTGTGCCCGGGCTCGGACGCTTCCGTGTGAGTGCGTTTCAGCAACGGGGCACAGTGAGCGTTGTTCTAAGGGTTGTGCCGACTAAGATACTGGGGTTCAAGGACCTATACCTGCCGCCCGTGATGGAGAAGCTCTCGATGGAGAACAGAGGCCTGATCATCCTGACAGGCACAACCGGTAGCGGGAAATCGACAACACTTGCGGCCATGATGGACTACATGAACGTGCACCGTGTCGAGCACATAGTAACTATCGAGGACCCAATTGAGTTCCTGCACAGGGACAAGCGCTGCATCATCAATCAGCGAGAGGTCGGCTCCGACACAGAATCGTTCGCAGGCGCCCTGAAAGTAACGCTAAGACAGGACCCCGACGTGATACTGGTCGGTGAGATGCGTGATTTTGCGACGGTTGACCTCGCACTGGCGGCCGCAGAGACAGGCCACCTTGTGTTGACCACACTGCACACCTTGGACGCAGTCGAAACGATCAACCGCATCGTTGCTTTCTATCCTCCGCACCAGCAGCAACAGATAAGGATGGAGCTCGCGGCGATCATCAAGGGTATCGTGTCGCAACGTCTCATGCCGAAGGCAGATGGCAAGGGGCGTATTCCTGCGGTCGAGGTTCTGGTAGCTACGGCACTGATCCGCGACAAGATAGTTGACAGGGAAAAGACGATGGAGATCAAGGAGGCAATTGCCGACGGGGTGGCTCAGTATGGGATGCAGACTTTTGACCAGTGCTTGATAAATCTTTTCTATCGGAAGCTTATCACGCTCGACGCGGCCATGCGGTATTGCTCCAACCCGGATGACTTCATGCTCAAGATCAAGGGAATCAGCTCCACGAGCGACATGGCGAAAGCCGAGGAAGCCGCGGAGATCGGCTCTGAATTGGAGCAGGAAGAGTCATCGTTTGATTTCTCCAATACCCTTGAGGACTAAAGCGGTAGCCAAAGAGATTGACTCTCGCTTTCTTGCTTGTCCACAAGTGTGAATCAACAGGAACTCAGTCCCGGGGCACAAAAGAAGTCTCACAAGGCCAAGCAAGCGGCGCTCAAGCTCCTCGCCGCCCGTTCCCTGTCAATTGCTGAGCTGAGGCAAAAGCTTGCCTCGCGGGGCTTTGACTGCGACACAACCGAGGCTGTAGTCCGGGAGTTTCTGGCGAGGCGATTCCTCGACGATGAGGGGCTTTCGGAGCGTTATGTTCAGAGTTTGCTCGAGCGTAAAGCCTATGGACGACGTTGGTTCTTCCGAAAATTGCTTAAAAGAGGCATAAACGGGGACACAATCCAAAAAGTCCTGAACAAGGTTTTTGACGAGATTGACGAGGGCCAGCTGGTCTATGAGGCCGCTGTCGGGAAGCTGCGAGGACTGCGGGACGTAGAGCCGAGGGCGAGGTTGGCAAAGGTCGCGAGGTTCTTGAGCAACAGAGGGTTTGCTGAGAGTCTGATAATGCAGGTCATCAACGAACGACTATCGAACGAATTGGGAGCAGAGAATGAAAACGGCGAATGAGCTTAGGAACCTGTTCCTGAGCTACTTCACAGGCAAAGGGCACAAGCTCGTGCGGTCGGCCCCCCTCATTCCCGCCGAGGACCCAACACTCCTGTTCACGAACGCCGGGATGGTCCAGTTCAAGGATACGTTTCTCGGCAAAGACAAGAGGCCCTATTCACGCGCCACGTCTTGCCAAAAATGCCTGCGCGTTTCGGGCAAGCACAATGACCTCGAGCAGGTCGGCATCACGCTCAGGCACAACACCTTTTTCGAGATGCTCGGCAACTTCTCATTCGGCGATTACTTCAAGGAGTTGGCCATAGAATTCGCCTGGGAGTTCATGACACAGGTGGCTAAAATCCCCTCCGACCGACTCTGGACCTCAGTCTATGAGAAAGATGACGAGGCGCGACGCCTTTGGGAAGCAATTGGCGTGAGCGCGGACCGCATAGTCGCGCTCGGCGAGAAGGATAACTTCTGGTCGATGGGTGATGTGGGGCCGTGTGGACCGTGCAGCGAGATATACTATGACCTAGGCCCGGGGGTTGGCTGCGGGAGACCCGAGTGTGCTCCAGGCTGCGATTGCGACCGGTTCTTCGAGGTCTGGAACCTGGTCTTCATGCAGTTCGACCGGGCCAATGACGGCACTCTGACTCCACTTCCGGCGCCTTCGGTTGACACTGGCATGGGTCTCGAGCGCCTCGCCTGCGTCTGCCAGGGCAAACAGTCGATCTTCGACACTGACCTCTTCGTCCCGATCAGAAGGGCTCTGAGCGAGCTTTCTGGCGTGGCGGTTACAAGCAGTGGACAGGAGGGAATTGCGTTTCGGGCAATATCGGACCACATCAGGTCTCACTGCTTCCTGCTTGCTGACGGCCTCATGCCAGCGAACGAGGGCCGCGGTTACGTCCTTCGGAGGCTAATCCGCCGGGCCGCTCGGTTTGGCCAGGTGCTCGGCCTTCACGAGCCATTTTTATATAAGCTCTCGGCGGAGGTCGTCGCACAGATAGGCCACGTTTATCCGGAACTTCAGGCCCTAAAAGAGATGATAGCAAGGGTCATCAAGAGCGAGGAAGAACGGTTTCAGGGCACCCTCAATCGAGCGACGCCGCAAGTCATGGAATACGTGGAGGAGGTTAAGCTGGCCGGCGGGACGATGCTCGATGGCCAGCGAGTTTTCTCATTCTATGACACGTTCGGGTTCCCGCTGGACCTCGTCCGCGACATCGCGAAGGAAAACGGGCTCTCCGTCGATGAGAAAGGTTTTGACCAAGCGATGTCCGGTCAAAAAAAGAGGGCACGAGTGGCTACGAGCGGACATTTCCAGATTCAGAGCGAGGATGAGGCGCACCAGGACCTGGGCGCCTCAGATTTCGAGGGCTACGACAAGTCTGAGCTGAACGGATGCCGAGTGGAACGAATCATAAGCCTTGCAGGTGGGTCGCGAAGTATAGTCCAAAGCGCGTCAGATGGTAGCGAGGTTGAGGTAGTTCTCGACAGGACGCCGTTCTACGCAGAATCTGGGGGTCAGGTCTCGGATGTGGGCAAGGTGCTCTCTGAAAGCGCGCATCTCGATGTGACGTCCGTCCGGAAGAATGCCCGTGGCACTATCATTCACAGCGCCATCGTCAGAACTGGGAAGTTGGCTGTCGGCGACACGGTGCGCTGTCAGATCGACTGCAAGAGGCGAGATGCGATCGCGAGAAGCCACACAGCAACACACCTGCTGAATTACGCATTGCGTTCCATTCTTGGGCATCACGTCAAGCAGTCCGGGTCTCTAGTTGAGCCCGACAGGCTCCGTTTCGATTTCACTCATTTTGGGCCGGTCTCGGAGCGCGAGCTAGAGATGATAGAATCGCAGGTAAATGAAAAGATCAGGGACGACGCACAGGTGGTTGTGGAGCAGATGTCGTTCGATGAAGCGGCGGCATCAGGTGCGCTCGCATTCTTTGGGGAGAAATACGGCGACGTCGTTAGGATGGTTGACGCAGGCGGCTTCAGCAGGGAGTTATGCGGGGGCACGCACGTGGACCGAACGGGGCGCATAGGGCTGTTCAGAGTGCTCAGCGCCTCCAGCGTCTCTGCGGGCGTGAGACGCGTTGAGGCGCTTACGGGCGAGAGGGCTCTGGAATATGACAATCGGCGGCTGCGTGAGCTGAAGGAACTCTCCGAGAAACTCAAAACGCCACTTAAGAACGTTCCTGATCGCGTGGGATCGCTTATCGATGAGGTCAAGTCCTTGCGAAAAGAGCTGGTTCGCGCGAAGGAGCTCTTCATTAAGTCGAAGGTGAACGACCTCGTGAAGGGAGCGGCGGAGGTGGACGGCGTCAAGTTGGTCGCCGCTAACATGGGTGAGGAAGATGCCGATTCCCTGCGCAGACTCTGCGATGAACTAAAGGACGCAGGTTTCCGCGGGGTCGCGGTCCTCGGCGCTGTTGCCAAACACAAGGTCATCTTGATGTGTTTGGTTACCCAAGACTTGACAAACAAGCTGGACGCAGGCCATATCATAAGGAAGGTTGCCGCGGGCGTTGGCGGTAGCGGCGGCGGGCGTAGGGACTTGGCGCAGGCCGGTGGCTCGCGCCCGGAGCGGCTTGACGAGGCGCTTTCGCAGGTGAGCGAGGTGGTTTCAGAGGTTTTAGCAGGTTCAAAGGAGAGTAGTTAATGCCATTTGAACGGGGGATACGAGGGACGACGATTGTAGTTACCTTGGCGCTTGGGCTGTTGCTGGGCGTTGGGGTTATGCAGTCCTGGGCTGAGCTTGCCTCGATTGCGGGCGCGGATGGCGTGATCCGGATCGTTAAGATGAGTTCGGTGCGGCAGTTTGGCGGGAGCGCCTCTTGCGTCTATCAGCCGTCCGAACAGCCGCGTCTCAGCGGCCGTAGGTTCACGTATGCGAAGTTGAGCTCGTTGATCAGGAGCACCGCCGGGCAATACGGCCTTGATCCAGAGCTTGTGATGGCGCTCGTGAAGGTCGAATCCAATTTCAATCCTTATGCTATATCACCTAAAGGAGCCAGGGGGCTGATGCAGCTTATCCCTGCCACGGCCCGCCTTTACGGGCTCAGGAATTACTACGATCCAGCGGGGAACGTTGACGCCGGCGTGAGGCATCTTAGAATGCTTCTCAAAAAATACAATAACGAGCTCGACCTGGTGCTGGCTGCTTACAACGCCGGTTGCGGGGCGGTTGACCGCTACGGCGCCATCCCGCCTTACGGCGAGACCGTTAGGTTCGTGAAGAGAGTCAAAGACATCTATTGCATATATAGAGGCGGGACAATGGTGGATGGAGGCATGGTCGCATACTGGGGCAGCGGTAACCTGTGTCGGTTCGTTAGAGAAGACGGAACCATCGTAATCCGCGCTCACTCAGGCAGGCAGTAGCTGTTGACCATCGAGGGCAGTTCCAATGCTCAACCGGATAACAATCTACTGTGTTGATAGCCTCGGCTTGGTGTTTTTGCTTGTCATCTGCTTGACAGCCCAGAGCGTGTTCGGAGCGGCGAGCCAACCCATAAAAGAGAAAGGGGCCCGCTGTGGCCAATCGAGGGCTACGGTCTGCTGCCACCTCATAGGGTTCTACCAGAAGTTCATTTCACCCATTGATGCAACTTCGTGCCGCATGTATCCATCATGCTCGGCGTTTGCGAGCGAGGCGTTCGTGCGATATGGCTTCCTTCGGGGCATGCTCTTGACCTCCGACCGGTTGATGCGTGATTGCCTCTTCGCGGACAGCGACTACACTTTGGTCAAGAGGGGCGGCCGGTGGTTGCTTTGCGATCCGGTCGAGGAAAACACTTGGTGGTGGTCTAGACATCGGGGAAAACAGGATGTCCGACGAGCGAAGTAAGCCCGCGCTTCCACGATGCTGGGAGGTTAAGCAATGCAAGGCCACACAATGCCCGCTCTACGAGAATCCCGGCGTCGCGTGTTGGCTT
>CAZKNE010000136.1:0-6140 GCA_964554005.1 uncultured bacterium
AACCAATGACTGAGCGCAGACGCCCGGAAGAAGCAACACCGCTCGTCGCGGTCGTCGCGGGCAGCAGGTCAGACAGTAAGCTCATAGACGAGGCGGCGCGAACGCTCTCGGAGTTCGACGTGCCTTGCGAAAAGCGAATAATCTCAGCCCATAGAACACCTGAGCAAGCGCTCGAGTTTGCCCGTAACGCAAGGTCAAGAGGCCTGAACGTGATCATTGCGATAGCTGGAAAGGCGGCTCACCTCGCCGGGGTCATCTCGTCAGCAACAACGCTGCCGGTCATTGGTGTCCCGGCGAAGACCTCGGACCTGGGCGGCCTGGACTCGCTCCTGTCCACGGTCCAAATGCCCTCGGGCGTCCCGGTCGCAACCGTTGGCATCGGAAGCGCCAAGAACGCCGCACTACTGGCGGTCGAGATTCTCGCGCTCTCAGACGAGGCGCTCGCGAGAAGATACGCCGACTTCAGGGCCGAACTTGCTGAGAGGGTGCAGGCCGACGATCTCGCTGTTAAAAAAGGCGACTGACGGTCAAGCGGGGCAGATCGTTGGCAAACGCGCAGACCGCCTGACAGAACTTGTCGGTATCTTTGGTTGAGGTCGTCCTCTCTACTAGGTCCGACTCGATGTCATGAAGTATGGAAAGCAGCTCATCTGTCGTCAGCATAGCGCCTCAACTAGCACTCTTGATTATTGGCGAGCTAAGCTTAAGACCCTACTCGCTGGAGGGCCCGACGAGCTTTCTCGTGAATAACGTCACCTTCATCTCAACCTTATCGAGTGGGTTGTTCCGCGCATCCGTCTTCACACCTGCTATCTTATCGACTACGTCCATCCCACCGATGACCCTGCCGAACGCAGTCTACTTGTGGTCGAGACTAGACAACCTCGCAAGACAGATAAAAAACTGGCTCCCGGCGCTGTCGGGATCACTGCCCCTGGCCATGGAGACGACTCCACGTTCGTGCTTGATGTCGTTGAACTCGGCCTGAATCGTCCATCCCGGTCCTCCCGACCCATCATTGGAACGGTCATCGTCCTTAGAATAGGGGTCACCGCCCTGAATCACGAAGCGCGGGATTACCCTATGGAAAGTGGTCCCGTCATAAAATCCTGAGCGAGCAAGTTTCTTGAAGTTGGCGACCGTCTTGGGAGCGACATCGGGGTAGAACTCTATGTAAATATCGCCGAACTTCGTCTGGACCTTGGCGATCTCCTGATTCGATGCAAGCTGCAAAACCTTCTCGGGCTGAGGGTTCCTGGCCCCCTCGCTCGTCATCGGTGCAATCTGAGGCCGAATGTCCCGGCGCAGTTCAGTTAGACCCCTGCTGGGCACGGTTTTAAGGGCCGGCCGCTCCTTCAGGGCGAGCTTTGTCATCTCGTGAATGCGCCGCATCTCATCCTCTTTCGTCTTTTTGGCTATCGCCTGGGCATTCGTCTCGGTCTTCGCACCCTCCGGCGTCGCAAGCGTCGTCGCTGTCTTTTGTGCAGTCTGCGCCCCTTCAGATTGGGCCTCCTTCTGGTCGCTGCAACCAACGAAGACCGCAAGCGCGCCGATTAGCAAGAATGCGACCCAAACAATATCTTGCAGCCTCAATTCAGCTCTGGACATAATTGTTCTCCCTTCTCATTTGGAGTTGTCGAATTGGTGTTACCAGAGAGTATAACAGCTGAAAGGCAAATAGCAGTCAGAAAAATATACTCCTGTTCTCTCCCGCTTGCGCCCCCGCACCGGCCCGTTCGTAGCCTTCCCTAAAACATGATTGCTGTGAGAAAGTAGTCGGCAGCGATGATAAGCATCGCGGAGGTAACGACGGCAGTTGTAGTCGCCTTCCCAACCCCCTCTGCCCCTCCTTTGGCATAAAATCCAGTGAAACAGCTGACGAGGGAAAGAATCAGCCCAAAGGTCGCAGCCTTAATCAGGCCGTTGCCTAGGTCGGCTATCTCGGAATAGAGCACTGCGTTGCGCGTGAATAAAATCGGGTTCACGCTCAACAAGTGGACAGAAACGACATAACCACCCAGAATCCCAAAGAAATCGGCGATCCCGGTCAGAAGCGGCACCATGATGATGCTTGCCCATATTCTCGGCACGACGAGATATTTTATAGGCTCTACCGCTAGCGCATGGAGCGCATCTATCTGTTCAGTTACGCGCATTGACGCGAGCTCGGCTGCCATGCTCGAGCCGGCGCGGGCGGCGACCATCAGGCTTGTGAGAACTGGTCCGAGCTCCCTGAACATACTGAGCGTTACGACAGTGCCGATATAGGCCTCAGCGCCCACAGGCTTCAGCCCGTGGTCAGTCTGAAGAGCCAGCACCATGCCGGTGAATGCGCCAGTCAAAACTACCACGGCCGTTGACTTAACGCCGACGAACTCCATCTGCTTCAGCAGAAGGCCCCAGCGGAATGGTGGAACGAATGACCAAGCGACGAACTTGGCGAACATGAGTAGCACACTGCCTACAGCCTCGAGCGACCTCAGTATCCAAGACCCGAGCAGCTCAAATGGATACAGAATGCCAAAGCCCTTCGCAAGAGCTCTCATCGCCTCGGTCAAACCCTACCTATTGCCCGTTAATGCAGAAAAGCGAATAGCCTAAGACCATCACTCTACGCTTCTGCGCTTACACTTCAACCCAAAGGCTTCTGAAGAATCAGATTGGAGCGGGGAACGTTGCGGCTGCCTCGCGGATGGAGGGCAGAAGCTCGTGCCCGAAGGGCAGACCATGGGTAGCCGCAGGCGTAGCCTGACGGTGCGAATAACGCCACAATCCCCCCTTTTAATCTCCCCGTTGCGTTGCACGCACGGCTCCCACGGTATCCCCTATCGGGGATTACAGCCTGCACTGAAAAGGGCTGGCCGCCACACATCCGCTAAAGATGAGAATTAAGATTTCCGATTAGAGAATCGCTGTAGCCGTGTGTGCGCAGTAGAATACTTGGTGACGCTTTGCAAAAGGGGCCTTTTTAGTGAACTCGTCGAATATGTCGAGAGCGATCGCGAAGTTCATTGCCGATCTTTGCCTGGCAGCGGTGAGTTTCTCCATCTCGGTCTTGCTTGTTGTCCCGGACGCGAGCTTCCGGCTCGTGTGGAATAGGTTCCTGCCGCTGTTGGGAGGTGTGCTCCTCGTTCGCGCCGCCTCGTTCGCGATCATGGGTGTGGCGCGGCAGAGGTGGAGCGTTTTCACGTTTCGGGACGTGCAGCGTTTGGGCAATGCCGTGATGTTCAGTTCGCTGCTATTCTACACTTCGTTTTTTGTGACCTTGAGGGATACGTTCGCGTTGAGGCTCGGTATCGTTGACACTCTGTTCCTCATTTTTGTCCTTCCGCTCTTCAGACTTGTCGTCTCTCTGCGCAATGGAAAGTCCCCAAAGAGAGTGAGCGCAACTGCGACACTGATTGTAGGCGCGGGCGAGGCGGGTGAGATGGTCTGCGAGGAGATATTCAAGCACCCGGAGCTGGGGCTTAGGGTCGTGGGTTTTATCGATGACGACCCTAAAAAAATCGGCATGCGAGTGAGGGGCATGCGCGTGATAGGTGATAGGCATGCGATCCCGGAAATGATAGAGCGGGAACGAGTCGGCCACATCATCATCGCCATTCCGTCAACGTCCGGCGACAGGATAAGGGGCATCGTCGATTGCTGTAGCAGTTTAGACGTTGATGTCCAGATCGTCCCAGCTCTGAAGGAAATAATCGATGGGACTGTGCAGTTGGAGCAGATCCGCCCTGTCCGTGTGGAGGACCTGCTACACAGGGCGCCGGTGGAAATAGACCTCACCACGGTAAAAAAGAGCCTCTTCTGCAAGCGGGTGCTGATAACAGGGGCCGGCGGGTCGATCGGCTCGGAGCTAGCTCGCCAGATCGGACGCTACAGTCCGGAGAAACTGATATTATTGGATATCGACGAGACGGCGGTCTTCAACCTGCATCGCGAGCTTGCCGCCAAGCACCTGTCCTGTGCCATCTGCCCCGTAGTTGAGGATATATGCAACACCCCGGCGATAAAGGCGCTGTTCGCAAGGCAGAGGCCTGACATGGTCTTCCACGCCGCGGCGCACAAACACGCGCCGTTGATGGACGTCAACTACAGGCGCGCAATTAGGAACAACGTGTTTGGAACGCTCAATCTGCTGCGCGAGGCCAAAAGACTCGGCGTCCAGAACTTCGTGCTGATCTCCAGCGACAAGGCGGTTGAGCCCGTGAACTTCATGGGCGCCTCGAAAAGACTGTGCGAGATATTAACGCGAAAGTTTGGCGTGGGCGAGAAGGGCCGCTTCGTTGCTGTGAGGTTCGGAAATGTTCTGGGCAGCCAGGGCAGCGTAGTCCCGATATTCGAGGAACAGATAAGAAACGGCGGGCCTGTCACGGTAACTCATCCCGAGGCAAGACGTTACTTCATGACCATATACGAGGCGGTTCAGCTCATAACGCAGGCGACTGTGCTGGCCAAGAACGGCGAGGTGCTTGTCCTTGACATGGGCAAACCCATCATGATCAAGGAACTCGCCGACGACCTAATCAGTCTCCATTCCGCACGGCGGCAGCGCAGAATCGAGATCAGATACACCGGGCTTCGACACGGGGAGAAGCTCTCGGAGAGCCTCTGGTCTCAGGATGAGGCAGTCAGACCTACGGTTCACCCTAAAATTAACGTGGCTACGTCCAAAATGCCAGTCGATGTCGATCTCGATTCGGCCATGGACAGGCTTTGGTGGGCAATCCATTGGGGAAGTAAAGAGGAGATAGTAGAGATAATCAGGGAGGTCATCCCCGACTTCAGCCCGCAGGTCGGCCCCTCCGAAAGGCTCGAGGAACTCGCCTTCCCGCTACCGTATGAGCTGCAGGAACCGCCCGAAGCGCAGCCGGTCGCCAAGATGGGTTATGTTGAACCATAACAACTCAGCCAAAGAGTGCGGCTTATCGGCATAGCCCTTGTTCTCAAATGCCTCCTTAAACGGCACCCAAGAGAAATAGACCAGAAAAGCCTGCCCCTTTATCAGCTGCCCATCAAGCGTGCCCCAGTAACGCGAATCCAGGCTATTGTCCCGATTGTCTCCCATCATAAAGTAGTGGTCCAGGGGCACCTTGACCGGCCCGAAATTATCCCTTACGTTTCGCTGGCGCGGAATGATCCACGGGCTCGCGTGCCGCTCAAAACTATAGGACGCCTCCTTGCCGTTGATCGAGAGTAACTTCGACCGGCACGATATTGTGTCGCCCGGCATGCCCATCATGCGCTTAATGTAGTCCAATTTCATGTTTTGTGGGTTCTTGAAAACCATGATGTCGCGCCGTTTGGGTTCACGCACCGGTAGAACCTTCTCCAGCGGACCCAACCCCTTTGTGTTGTAGATCATTCTGTTGACGAGAATGTGATCGCCTCGAAGAAGACTGTTCTCCATGGAGCCGGTCGGTATCATGAACGCCTCTACAACGAAGGTCCTGAGAAAAAAAGCCAGAAGTATCGCTATGGCGCCGACCTCTATGTATTCCGTGAGCCTTTGCGCGATGGGGCCCATCAACCCGCCGCCCTGAGCCTTATCTATTCCGTCTTTCACTTTCAACACTCACCTCAATAACATTCTGTTGTAGTTTACCGCGCATGCCCTTGTTCTCTCACCCAATCTGTGAGAGAAAACATCCCAAACCAGCCGTTAGTTTCAGGCGCCGGCCGGCCGAGGGCTTGAGGCCGCTGCCAAAAACTTGACAGCCGTAACAAAATCAGTAATAATATAACCGAAAGCGATCAGGATGATGAGCACAGATCACCCCGATCGTAGATTAGACATCTCCTCCTCCATTATGACGTTTAGGGAGGAGGCAAAACTTTGCCTCCTCCTTTCTGCCCAGGAGAAGAGCCAGAGTCCCTCCCCCTCCACTGTTTACCTCACAAGTCTGGCTGCGGAGGTTAAGGCGAGCTCGGACTTGGCCGAGGCCCCGCATACGCTGCGCTTCGGTGTCGGAGGCGAGCTCCGTTTCGGTGCGAGCCGTCCGGCTCCACCCCTGGTAAAAGAAGCTATGGGTGCCCAGACACTGAGTCGGGTGCCGTAGGCACCCCACGGTTTAATGCGTGAGCAGGTCGGCGGCGTTGTGGACGGCTGCCCGTCCGGCATCCCCCTCGGCGAGGAGATGCTC
>CAZKNE010000137.1:0-6138 GCA_964554005.1 uncultured bacterium
GAGCCGCTCAAACAGCCCATATCGAGCAGGCTGCGGTATTCATTTCATCGTGCGATCGCCCGGCTTGACGAATCGCTTTACAGGCTGCGAATCCGCCCGCTTCCAGCCGAGGCGAGAGGCATCGACTACTCCATGTCCGATTTCCAACGGCGTTTCGGAGGCATAGACCCGGAGGCCGTCGCATCGGCCCTCGAATCGCATGGACTTTCAGTTCTCAGTGTCGAGAGATACTGCTCCAGACGGTTTGGCGTCTTCTGCGCTCTGGCCGACGTGCTCGTCCGCTCGCAGAACACATTCCAGTTGATAGCCCAAAAGGTGAAAAACGCAGCCAGCTAGCCGAAACGGAGCCGGGACATAGAGGAAGTCTTGATCGTCATCGAGAACCGCCGCATCACAGGCATCTATACCGGCGAGATCAAGGCCCGCATCCAGATAATGTGGGGAGCAAGCCAGATGAAGCCGCAATTGCAAATGGGACCACGCAGAATCAAGAAAGCCGTTCCCGCGGAATGCAACCACCGGAGGTTGACCAATGAGCAGCTACTGAGAGCGGGGTTCTAACGCAATTGGGCAGCGCGAGTCCGCGACGCAAGCGGGCACTTATGTGATTCTCGATAAGGGACGTCACGTGGGCGAGGCCAAGGCCTTGTTGAGCTCGCAGGAAAGTTGTTGACGTCCCGTGGTTGTGTTGTGGACATATAACACCTATATTTGTTTATCTTGTGTGGGAATGTTCAACGCGGGAGTCCAATGGTACGTTTGAGGTCAAACCGTCAGTTAAAGAAGAATGGCCTTCTGACCGTTAGCTGTTCCGGTCGATGCTAGCGGCCGGGACTCTGAGAGACAGGACGGGGTATTTGAGGAAAAGTGGATGAAGATACCGAATGACACATCAACGGTTGTGCTTGTAGGGAATTGGAATCCCTACATCCTGACGCCCGAATGGGTCGGGAAACACATCTTCGAGGAGAAGAAGATCGTGGCGGAATTCCTCGTCGGGCCTGCGCTGTTCTTTCGGTTTCGCGCTCATGGCGCCAAGATAATAACCAGCCAGGACAGAGTAACGATAATGGCCGATCGAACCACAGAGGAGAGTCTGAGAGAGATCGGAGGTTTAGCGACAAAGCTTCTGACCAAGCTTCCCTACACCCCGATCGGCGCGGTTGGGGTCAACCATGCATTCGTCGAGAGGTCTGCTGGGGAGGACCTGTTGAGTCTCTTCGATTTCCCTGACAAGGAAAAGCCCCCCCGAAATGCCCGTCGAGCATCTCGAGGTCCACAGACGTCTAACGGCCGCTGGACACAGCATTAACATCAAGATCACTAAGGACCAAGGCTCCGAAGAGGTGCGGTTTGATTTCAATTTCCATTATGAGAAGGGGCGCGACTTCAATGACGGGGACCAGCACATTCTCAGGGAAGGAAACGTTCTAGAGAATTTCGAGTTCGCCAAGAGCCTTCTCGTGTCAAACTATGGCCTTGAGCTCGAAGACGACCTGAAGGAGGCAGATGCAACCGAGGACTAGTATCCAATCCAACTTGACCGAAACTGCAAGAACCCCACAAGGTTCATGGAAGGACCTGTTCTGGCCACGTAATCGGGGAGATGGCTGGCACACGGCACCATCTCTACCGGACGCGACAGCGTTCGTTTTTGACAGTAATAGCGTGCCGAGAGACCTCCTCCGTAATCTCATCGACATACCAGAAGAAGAACGCAGGACTAAGACGCGGCTATACAACAGAATGGCGCGAGGCGAGTTACCCCCAGTTCAGGATTCAACTACACCGGCACTGTTGGTCGAACACCAAGACCGAGATCACGACCAGGATATGGTTATAGAGAGCCCAGGTCCCATAAGGAGGTTCAAAGTCAAGCTTCTGATCAAGAGCGTGAGGAAAGCCGAGCCTCCTGAAATGGACCCCAGTTGGGTGCTCTAGGAAAAGCTCTTCATGTCCAATCCGTGTTATGAGATAGTCACGGATCCCGTCAATCTATTCCAGGGGGACATTCTGACGGGGTGTCCCTGCGCTCTATTGTCGGAAATCCCTTCCGCCGATATTGTCACCTCGGGATATGGAGCATGCCCGGCGGAAATCACCATGTATAACGCGATCATATTGAGCCAATCCTGTGACTTGCAGCCCAGAAAATCGGGAAAGAGAAGTGGAGAAGATAGGATCGATAATGTAGCTTTCTGCCCGGTATACACACTAAAGGACTTCGAGAATAAGAACGGACGGGACCTGTGCAAGAAGGTAGTTGCGGGCAAGATAATTGGCTTGTATCTGTTGCGCAAAGCGCCCGTCAATAGCCTGTTCAACGGTGACCGTCTCGTGGTTGATTTCCGTAACCTGTTCGTTCTGCCAATGAAGATTGTTCGAGAGCTAATCACCTGTCTTGGCCAGAGACTCAGGCTTACGTCGCCTTACCGAGAGAATTTGTCTCAAGCCTTTGGTCGGTTCTTCATGAGAGTCGCCCTCCCCGATGATGACAACCCCATATCCTAGTGAACCAATGAGACACAGCGCTGACTGACACAAATGAAGCTAAGGTATTTCCCGCATGTTGCCCAAAAACAGCTCGCGCGCAAGTAGCGAGTTGCGGAGAAGGCCATGCAAGCCCTGAAGAGAACTAACATTCTCATTTTGAGCGCTAACTGGCGGGCTGACCTCGTCAAGGCGTTTCAGCGGGCGCTTTCCGAGCTCGGAGGGGGGCTTGTGATCGCAGCGGACATGTCCCCGCTGTCGGCCGCGCTCCTTCAGAGCGATGAGTTCGAGGTGGTGCCTCCACTTGACTCGCCCGGGTTCATCGACTGCCTGTTAGATATTTGCAGGAGACACAACATCTCGGCCATCATCCCATCGATCGACAAAGACCTCGCATTCCTTGCCTCGCACCGGGCGCGGCTGAGAGATGCCGGGGTTTTCGCCATAGTCTCCAGTCCCGAGACCATCGCTATCTGCGATGATAAGTATCGGACTTATCGGTTCTTTCGGGATAACGGCATCCCGACGCCAGCGACGTGGCTGCCGGAGCAGCTAGCGGCGGGCGGCGATGGGCAGCATTACCCACTTCTGATCAAGCCGCGCCGCGGGATCGGCGGCAAGGGAGTGTTCAAGCTCGAAAGTCAGGAGGAGCTACGTTTCTACTCAAGACGTGTTGCGGACCCGGTGGTTCAGGAGTTTCTGCCCGGGCCAGAGTATTCCTTCGACACGCTGTCGGATTTCAGCGGGAAGGCGCTCTGCGTCGTCCCTCGGGAACGGATTTACGTTCGGGACGGCGAGGTCTTCAAGGGCAGGACTGTCAGGACCATGGAGTTCATCCGGCTGGTGGCGAGGGCAGCCGAGTCGCTGCGATTGACAGGTCCTGCGGTCATTCAGGGGTTACTCGACAGACAAGGTTCCCTCAAGTTGACCGAGGCGAATCCTCGGTTCGGCTCGGGCGCTCTGCTCTCAATCGCGGCCGGGGCCGAGCTCGCCAAGGACCTAATCCGCATGATTCAGGGCGAGAAGCTCACACCGAATCTTGGGCAGTTCAGGGATGGCGTCTATCTTCTCCGCTATTACGACGCCTTCTTTCCCACAGACGAGGCTCTGCCAAAGTAACCGCCTGCGCACCGGCAAGATGCGTTGATTCGCGGCCTTCTACGTTGCCCGCTGTCTCGGACTATTCGAGGCTGTCCAATAAGTGGCTGCGGGATTTGTAGGGTGCGGTGCTTGCCCCGCCCTGTGCCCGTTTGCCAAATCATAAAGAGGGTGCAGCAAGCGGCACCCCTACGTGATGCGCCCCACTGCATAAGGGTGCACTCAATCGTAAACAGGAGTGCCCCTATGCTTCGTCATCTCCCGAAACTCGGCCAATAGATTCTTAAACATCGACCCCGGCTTGCCGTCGCCAATAATCCTGTCGTCGGCGTTGACAACCGGGATGAGCTCCGCAGCGGAGCCAGTGAGGAATACTTCATCAGCAGTATAGACATCGTGCATGACGATGTTCCGCTCGATCACCTTGATGTTGAGTTTCTCCGCGATATCCAGAACGCACTGCCGCGTTATCCCGAGTAGAACCCCCACATAAGGCGGTGGCGTGAACATCACCCCGTTCTTCACGATGAATATGTTGTCCGCGGTCGCCTCGCAGACATAGCCGTTGGGGTTCAGCATGATCCCCTCATCCGCTCCAGCCCGGTTGACCTCGATCTTGGCCAAGATGTTGTTGAGGTAGTTGAGCGACTTAATCTGGGGGCAGATGACATCGGGGCTATTGCGCCTGGTTGAGCACGTGATGACCTTCAGTCCAACCTTGTATTTCTCCGCTGGGTAAAGCTGGATGCTGTCGGCGATGATATAGATGCTGGGCTTGGGGCATTTGCGGGGGTCCAGGCCGAGGTCCCCCTCACCGCGCGAGACTACAAGCCTTATGTATGCGTCCTTATAGCCCGTGCGCCTCACGGTCTCTATCGTTATTTTGCTGAGTGCCTCCTTCGGCATGGGGATTTTTAGCGCGATCGACTTCGCCGAGTCGTAGAGCCGGTTCATGTGTTCGGGAAACATGAATATGCGGCCATTATAGACCCTAATCCCCTCAAAGATGCCGTCTCCGTAGAGAAAGCCATGATCGTAGATTGACGTTACGGCCTTCGCCTTGTCGCTCAGAAACTCCCCGTTCGAGTAGATACACAACCCCATGTCTGAACCTCCGTATCCTTAGATTAAGCACGCACCCTATCGCAGAACAAGTAAACGGCAAGCATCTAACCCCAAACCATCAATTCTGTCAAGCCGAATGCGGTGCGCCCAGCCGGCAGATTCATGGGCGTTTGCTGCCACCGACGCCCATTTGACAACGGACAACGAGTGCATTTCAAAGGCATTGAAAGGTTTCAACCAAGATACATTCGCAGTGAAGGCGATTCTCTGGCGCAAGTTGCTTGCGCTTGATCGACGTTGGCCGAAAGTGTTATGCTTTACATTCTTGCTATGGTCAGTCTGGTCTAGCCTGATTGACGTGTAATCTCTACATGCTGGATGGATATGCACAAGATGCCAACGATAGACGATGCCAGACAAAGGTATTGAGCTGAGGCTTACGGCCGCGGTCAGCGGCGCAGGCTGAGCTGCGAAAATAGGTCCGGGAGACCTTTACAAGGCTTTGTGTGGGCTGCCGCTAATCGCGGACCCCAACATCATTGCGGGCCCATCGGTTGAGCGCGCTGAGGACGCAGGAGTCTATAAGCTGTCTGACGAGCTGGCCCTTGTGCAATCGGTCGATTTCTTCACACCAATTGTCGATGATCCATTTGTTTTCGGCCAGATAGCAGCGGCGAATGCTCTGAGTGACCTGTATGCGATGGGGGCGAGGCCGCTTGCTGCACTGAACATCATGGCGTTCCCGGTCGCTAAGATGGATATTAGCGTCTTCCGCGAGGTCGTGTTGGGCGGCCTCGACAAGATACACGAGGCGGGCGCGGTTCTCCTGGGAGGGCACTCGATCGATGATCCCGAGATGAAATATGGCCTCGCCGTTACTGGTCTTGCGCATCCCGAAAAGATAGTGCTCAACTCGAGCGCTCAGATAAGCGACAAGTTGGTGCTGACCAAGCCGATCGGCACTGGCATTATCTCGACTGCGGTCAAGCGCGGTGAGGTGAGCGAGTCTCAGGCTAAGACCGTGGCAGACACGATGGCCACTCTGAATAAATCGGCCGCCGAGGCGATGCTCAAGGTCGGCGCCTCGGCCTGCACGGATGTTACTGGCTTTGGGTTGGTGGGTCATCTCTGCGAGATGATGTCCGACGAGAGGTTCGGGATACGGCTTGAGTTTGGCTCGATTCCATTTTTTGATGGTGCGATAGAGTTCGTAAAGGCCAAGATTGCGCCGGGCGGGCTTTTCCGCAACCGCAAGTTCTACAGTGAACGGCTTTTGGCGCCGGGCGAGTTCTCGAAGGACGACCTGAAACTCCTGTTTGACCCTCAGACCTCCGGCGGGCTTCTGATAGCGGTCCCTGGCCCGCGCTGCGACGCGCTGTGTGCCGAGCTAGAAGCGGCAAACGTTAGAGGTTTTGCAGTGATTGGCGAAGTTATAGCGGAGCCTGTCTCGAGAGTCGTCTTGACGTAGGCGCCCTCCTGGGTGGA
>CAZKNE010000138.1:0-6087 GCA_964554005.1 uncultured bacterium
AGAGATGGGAATGGACTGGTGGGTCAACAATCCGGCATTCACACGTAAGGAAGAATTCGCATTCACACATAAGAAAGAAACGGAACCGGCGGTCTTGGACACCCTCACGAGAATTGAGGAAAGGCTGGACAGGCTGGAAGGTGTTCCAGTATCCGCAAAGGGCTGAGCGGATTGCATCAGCTGCGCCAAATCGTATTAGCCCGGCCATCAACAGCGCCTTTCCAGCTAAAGACGCCATCATTGTCTGTGTCAGTTGTCTCGGCGCGCGTCTGAAAATCCATTCGACCCTTCCCAGCGGTCCATTCTATCCAGCGGCTCGCGGAGCTCAGGGTGAAGTTTCTGCGGCAGACCACTCTTCACTTCTTCGCGCGACACGAAGAAAAAGAGAGCATACCCCATGAAACCGAGCCAAAGGCGGAAAAGGCATATCTCGGCAAACGCCTTAACCGTGTTGTAAACGCGCTTGCCGCTAGCATCAACGACGGCGAGCTCCGTTTCGGTGCGAGGCGTGGGAGACTGCGCCGCCTTCGGGCGATATGGTCAGATACAGCTCGATCTTATTGGGGTTGTCGTACAGCGATTGTCCAGCGTTAGTGGTGAAAATGATGACCGTGTCGCGGAAGCTGACGTCATGCTCTGTGAACTTGTCCTCCAAACGGCCTGCATCGAGGATCTGGTAGAAGAACTGAATCGTGTTCAAATGGGCCTTCTCAATCTCGTCGAAGAGCAAGAAGGCATTGGGGTTCTTCTCGACAAAGCCGGTCAGAAGCCCTGCGTGGGCGCCTCGATAACTCTCTGCGAATCCCACGAGCTGGTTGTGAGCCTGGTGGTCCGTGTACCCGGTCATATCGAAGCGCTTGAACGGCCGACCAAGAAACGACGCGCAAAGCTCGGACATGTAGGTTTTGCCCACGCACGGCGGGCCCGCGAACACGAACACGGCTGATGGTCGCTTTCTCTCCCTGTCGGCCGCAGCGGTAACCTCGGCGTTGTAGAATCCCTCTATAAAAGCATGGACGGCGTGGTCCTGGCCGAACACCCTCGTCAGGAGCTCAGACCTCAACCCGCGCAACTTGCTCACCAGGTCTGCGATCGAAACCGAGGAACCTTCCTCTTCGTACCAGGCTGTCAGAATCCGGATAGCATCCTCGCGGGAGAGCGGCGTGAGATAGCCAAGCAACTGGCAGGCGGCCGCTCGTCCGGGGTCTGCTGGAAGCAGCGGCTGAGAAGAGACACCAGTTTGGCCGGCATTGCCGGGATGTCCTCATCCTCCGCGCCCACCTGAAGGTAGCTCTGGAGCGCCTGAGCCGCCGCCTTGGCCAGGCCAAAGTCCGTAACCTTCGCCAGGCCGTCCGACGCCATCATAACGTTGTGCGGCTTGACGTAGCGCTCGAAATGCTCGCGCTGCAAGGTGCGTAGCCAGAGCTTTGCACGTATCTGTAATCTTCCAAGAGGTTCCGTCATTCCGTTAGGCCAATTACGTGTTATCTCGTCTCTTCACAATACTTCGAGGCGGCAAGAATCCGGTGCAAAACACTTACATGATTTCAGATGTAGGGTCACTCAACAACTTGGGCATCCTTCGCGTGTTTCTCCAAGGCGTCATATGTTTTCTGCATAACATCCTTTGCCTATCAGGTCAAAGCCAATCCATGGGACTGGCCACGCCGTGGCCGCCTTTCCTCAGGAGGTGAGTGCAGATCAAGATCGTGCCGGTGTCTTTGCGGCCCATTAACGCATGGATGGTCAGAATGCCGTAGCCGGATTCGAGCAAGTGCGTCGCGAAGCAATGACGAAATGTATGCTAGTTGACGCTTTTGACGATGCGCGGGCTAGGACTCATCCCTTCACCATCCGAAAGCTCGTAACAATCGAGACGGGCCCTTATTGCCGAATCGACGTGCCGCGACATGCCTAATGACAATGCTACCAAAACGACCGCAGCACTTCGCCCTCGGAGCTCCCTTGAGCATTGGCGCTAGAACAGCGTATTACGTCCACGCTGCGATTCTTCTACTCAAGTGGGGTGGGATGCCACTTTGAAAAAGATGAGGGCGTCGCGGGGCGCCTGAACGCAACCTTGTGACGAAGGGTTGTGTGTCGATCCGGCAGGTGTTTGTGCCTTGCCTACCTCGGCCCCATCTGCATCATCTCACATATCGAATACGGCTGCTGCACATTGCGGGTAGTTAAAGCTGTTTAGAGCATGTTAAAATAGGTAAGAGTTGTGTACTTAGGGCGAACAACAGCACAGAAATGAGATGCGAGCCTGCCGATGAGTATCAAAGAAGGAACTCAAGAGAGGGAATTCGAGACTCGTCAGTTTGAGCCGCATCTGACGGGCATCTCAATGATGGGGTCTGTCAACAGGGCTGATAAGTTCTTCAGGGAGGTTTTCTATGAACAAGGACCAAGAGTTCTTCACCGTCAAGCAGGTCGCAAAAATGCTGGATGTCAGCGAGACTACTATTCTGCGCCGAGTGCAGAACAGTGAGATCCCGACTCACCGGGTCGGAAGGTTGATCAAGATCTCGAAGGCCGATTTTGACGCCTATCTGAAGCGGATACGAGAAAGCGAATATGAGGCATGGCCGAAAGCAGAGGACAAGGAGCTCCAGCTGACACGGAAACTGAAGTGGCACAGGGGAGCTGGTCGCGTCCGCAGGCTGCTACACAAGGCGGGTCTTCCGCCTGATATTGATATGGAGCAGTTGACTCGTCAGATTGTCGATGCGGTTATGGACGCAGCAACCGGTCCGGCATATAGAGACAGTAGCCGGTCCGGCACGCGAAAAAAGCGTAAATAGTGTCCGGCGGCTGCTGGATGAAGTCGGGTGTCCGTTCACGCTTGCGGCCAGCCTGACAATGCTGAAATGCTGGTGGCGCACCGAGTCATCTCCATGGCGGGAGATTGTTCAGCGGTGCATTGCTACTACATTTCTGAGAAGTACCCAAAAATCTCACCGCACGGCTGATCTGACCGCCGTCCGATTCCGATTACCCCCTTGAGGAAAATCTAGGGGGGTGTGTAGGACTGAATGTGAATTGGTCTTAGTGCTCCCCCGCCAATAGTCTGCAGAATGCAAAATTAGGGCGTAGAGCGACCACTACCGGTTGTGGTCGCCCCCGATATCTCAGCATCAGATCGCTCAGCTGACGCTTAAAACTGAGCGTGTTCTGGCTGCTGTTGCCGATCTTGGCCTCAGTCAGAAAGGTTACGTTTCGTCAAAAAGTAACGTTCCACTTAACAAACCTAGAAGAAAGTCCCAATGTCGTAGCCGGAGGACAACAGATGAGAATCAGCAAGCAGACCAGAGACTCATTAATCAAAGGCCTGAAAAGCCTAGGGGCCGAAGACATTGAATTGAGAGGAACGCCAGACAAGGCAGTAGCGGTTTTGACGTGTCATGCACCACTTGAATCTGACACTGCACAGCAGTTGAGAGAAACTGGGCAGCTCCCAATAGGCTGGATTCAAGGTCTCGCCTCGCTCGGATTCAGCGTAGGCGATGTTCAAAATGCAGACGCGCCTCATGGCTGTGTTCTGCGGATAGACTTACAGAGCCTGAATGCGGAAATTGAGGACAAGACGACGATGGACACGCTCTACACGGTGCATCTGGTCAAGGCGAATGGCCAAAAACACGAACAGGCTGATGGACGGAAGGTCGGCTATGATACTGCGACGAGAGTAGTCGGCAGAATGCTCCCCGATCTGAAGGAAGACGAACGCATCGAAATCCAAAGGTGCCGCTAGCGCTGAGAGTGGAGGACAGACGAATGAGAACAACCACAAGAGACACGCTAGATCCGAGCCCACCGGGCGAGCGGGCAGCACCGCAGAAGATGCAGCAGGAAGATATAGACGCAGCGTACGACCGGTCAATTCGGGCAATGTTCACAGCTGCACGTCTGATAACGAGCATTCCATTGCGGCAGTACGCGAAGCACTACGTGGCCTTTCTGCTTGGGGCTCAGGACGAGCCATCGGCAAAGCACTTGATCATGAAGGACGCACGCACCGTGCAGAGTACCTTGAACGCGCTTAACAGGAAACGCATAGCCGCTTTGACAGCGAAGCTCGAGATAGGCTGATTGGAATGGCGGAACAAGCACCAGAAACGCAACCATCAAGGTCGCCATCGTGCAGACGGCCAAGAAGGATCGATATGGTCCCTGGATCGCCGAGGTCTATCTGCTGAATGGCTGCAGCGTGAATCAAATGCTGGTCGCTGGCGGCCATGCTTGGTGGTACTACAGCTATGCCCCGAACGACAAGGTTCTTGATCTCCTGCAAACTGAGGCGAGGCGCGCCAAGAAGGGATTGTGGTCACAAAAAGAGCCAATCCCGCCCTGGCGGTTCAGACAAAAGCATTACCAGACGGGAAAGGAGAACTGAGAAGTGAAACCGAAAACGAAGAAGGTGCTTTGGTGGGTGGGTGGCCTTTACGTGCTGGTCATGATCATCGGGGCGATTTTCAGCGGGGATAACGGAGATGAGGCAACACCGTCCGCTGAGACCACCTTACAAGAGCAAGCACAGCAGCAGGCCAACGAAACAGGTGAATCAGTTTCTATGGTCAACATGGAGAGTGGTGAGGAAATTACCGCCGAGCCTGCTCGCCGTCAACAAGTAGAGAGTCGAAAGCCGAAGGCTACCCCGTTTGAGAGATTTCGGGCATTGATGCTTACGGCCTATCCAGATGACTCCCTGGTGAAGTGTGTAAGGCAGGCTCCTTACTGTGAGAACGACATTATTGTTGAAGTCGGGCATGACTGGAAGTTGGTGACCTATGCAATGCGTTTTCACTCAGTGGAACTGATGAATCGAAATTGGGACGAGATAAATTCCCCGAATAGTGGGACTGTAACGCTAAAGGATAGTCAAGACAACATTGTCGGCGGTGAAGACTTTCTTACCGGTGTCTTTGTTACCCGTTCGGATGGTAGCAAGCTTTACGAGATGAACTTGCCGTACGAGGGGGATATGAGATGACCAAAAAGACCATCATTGTTCTGTTTGCACCACTGTTCCTGATCGGTTCCGTTCTTGCTGAGACGATTGAGGACAAGATCACCTATCAAGATGGTAGGGCTTACGACTTCGATGACCATCATCGGGAGTCAACATAGTCCATCTTGCTTGTTCACATTTATCGTGGAGCTGACTGCCCCATCTTCACAAGGAGTTTTTTCTCCCCGTTCGCTCTGCTCAGCGATCCACGGATTTCGGGCAAAGATGTCTTTCTCCGCACGAGAGGCAGACGCGTTGTGGAATTTCCCTATGCTAAAAAGTCTGCACCGGCAAGAGTGTGAGCTTGCAGGATCGTGCGTAACTGGACGACGTCCCCGATGTGTTGTCACAGGGACAAGGGCCGAGTCTCTTCGATGATCCGTGATCGGCGGGATGCGGGACGTTGGGCTCTCTACGGCTCAAGGATCGTCAGGGGTGTTTTTACCACCCTACCCATTCCCTGAAAACCTCACATACGGCGACGTGTGGACACCTTCTTGCGTTAAGTGCAGTCGAGCAGCACCGATTCGGGGATTCCGGTGTTCTGAACGGGAAGGACAAGTTCTCAAGGCAAGCACAACACCGGTTGGACGACAATCAATGGTCTGAACTGGGCAAGCAGGATGTGCTCTCTTACATGTCGCCCTTGCCCAATCCTATCCGCAATCTCGATAATGCGTCTTGCTCGCTTCTGTTGAAAACCAGCTTCTCCTTCCCGTCCGGTCCTCCCGACTTTGTGAATCCGGATTCCCTGCACGGAGCGCCAATCGCTGTTAGTACTCGGCAGTTGTACACTTGGCTCAAGGCGACGGGGCTTGACCCAAACATAATCTCGCACCACTGAGCCCGTAGAATCCTGTATGAGCGCTCTAACACATCTGTGTTGAAGAACGGTTGGTCATTTGGCGCTTGTGTGAATTGTCGCAGTCGTGAATCGCGCGTGGTTGGTCATGAGTGCGGATTCTACAACCGGTCTGTTTAGTGCTGGTTTGCTCTGTGCTGTGATTCTGTCACGGTATAACAAGCCCATGCGAAATCAATGCTGCAGAAATGTCGCCTACGACGAGAAGCAC
>CAZKNE010000139.1:0-6085 GCA_964554005.1 uncultured bacterium
GTGGTTGACTACCATGGACTGGACTTGGCGGGCGAGTGGATAGGGATGCACAGGAACTATCTTCAGAACAAGGCCAATCTCGCTCCCGAGAACAAGGCATGGGATAACTACGGCTTCTATACCTATTTAGGCTATAAGATCAAGACAGGGCGCAAGTATTTTCAGCAAGTTGAGCCGGTCGTGCGGTATGAATACATGGACCGTAACCGAGAGGTTTCAGGGGACTTACAGCGGGCGGTAACCTACGGCGTGAACGTGGCCATAGATAAGCATTACGCCAGGTTTCAGGTGAATTACGTTATGAATCTCGACGACAGCTGTGCCTATGATCCTGTTACTAGCCCCTATGGCAAGCAAGCTAACAACGTGCTTGCGGCCATGCTTCTGCTGGCGTTCTAAAGGACAGGCTGGAAGAGGCAGTCCACTAAACCGGTTTCAACGAGGATGACGCATCGGAATATGCAATTTGTAGGGGCAGGCCTTGTGTCTGCCCTAACATATAGATGGGCGGAGACGAGCACCGCACCCTACGAATCCTCACCCAGTTATTGGACAGCCTAAAAAGGCCCGTGTGCAGCAGGACAGCCTCAGAAAGCCCGTCCTACGCGGGGCAGCCCTTTTGGTTTCTTGGGGAGAACATCGCTTTGAATAAAGACGCAGACATCGCTCGCAGAGCAAAGAGAAAAGACCTCTTTGTCAAGCTTGTCGAGACCATTGCTACCTTGCGGGGCGAGAGTGGTTGCCCATGGGACCGAGAGCAGACCCGCGACTCGGTCAAAATGAACCTCGTGGAAGAGGCCTACGAGGCGCTCGACGCGATCGACAGGTCTGACCCAAAGATGCTCACACAGGAGCTGGGCGATCTTTTGATACAGGTTCTGTTCCACTCGCAGATATCGAGCGAGATGGGCGAGTTTGACGTCGGGGATGTGCTCTCGGCGGCGGTAGAGAAGCTGATAAGGCGGCATCCGCACGTCTTTGGGGGCGAGAAGGTGAGGGACTCCAAGGAGGTCCTACTGAACTGGGAGGAGATCAAAAAGAGCGAGCGAGGCGCACAATCTGTCCTTGCTGACATCCCGAGCTCGTTGCCGGGCTTCATGCGGGCGCTTGTAGTTCAGGACAAGGTTGGTCGAGTGGGGTTTGAGTGGCCGGACGTCAGTGGCGCGATCGCGAAGATCAGGGAGGAGGTATTGGAGCTTGAGCGTGCGATGGCCGCCAATGATCAGTCGCGGGTCTGTGCGGAATGTGGGGACCTGCTGCTTATCGCGGTGAACCTCGGCAGGTACCTGAAGGTGAACCCGGACGATGTGTTGCGCGAGGCAGTTCAGCGTTTTGAGCGGAGGTTCAAGTTTGTTGAGGCCTCGCTCAAGAGGGACGGCAAGAGCCCTGCTGATGCCACTTTGGAGCAAATGGACGCTCTCTGGAATGAGTGCAAATCGCGGGAACCAGGCTCTGAAGGCGAGAAGTGAATCTCAAGAGTGTTCGCGCTTGATGCGCTTTCTGCACAAGAGCCTCATCGCGTTCAGAAGGGGGCGTATCGTCCTGCTCCTGAGTCGCAAGGAATTGCGGTAGCAGAATGAGGCCAAGCCTCCGGGCCTATCTATCCGGCTTCTCTTGTTCAGGGTATCGGAAAGAAAGCGAATCGGCCCAGCAAACAAGAGCTCAAGCAGTGCGACGACTTGTGCAAAGGACCTGGCAAGCAAGCTAGTCATTGGTATGACATGGTTGCCCGACTTTAGCCTTATCTCAAGAACTTTGCCAACGACGCACTCGGCAGGCAGGGGAAATGACCTTGGCCCGCTGTCGCCCTTCTGAAGGAGCGAAACTCTCCCGTCCTTCTCGATCCGTTTGATAACTCTGTGGGTTACGACCTCAGGCCCGACCTTGAAGGTGACCAGGTCTCCCCGCCTAATCTCGTCGAGCGCGGTGTGTTGAAGGACTATTTCGTCGTCCGGCTCGATTGTTGGCATCATGCTCAGGCCGGTAGTCTTCAGGACGCTCTTTTTGCCCTTTGATTTCCAAAGATCGAGGACCTCGTCTGCAACGCGACCGTCAATCTTGGCCACATTCAATCTCAGGCGATGTCGGAGTGTAGGACGGGCTTCCCAGCCTGTCCCTCGGTGTAGGACGGATTTTCTAGCCTGTCCATACTAGCGGATCTCGAACTGCGCCTGACTGATGCCACCTATGAATCTCGACATGTCGCCCGGCTGTGTCAGTGCGGCAAAGAAGCTATAAGTTCCGGCAGGTGCCGGGCTGGGTACCGCCAGCGATACTGCGCGAAGCCTCAGCTTTAGATACGGCGGCAGATCGACTCTGATAGGCGACGGAGCGAGGCCGAAGGATGGGTAGTAGAGAAGGGTGCCGCCAAAATCGAGAGCCAGGTAAGCGTCCACCTGCATCGATTCGCCTCCGGTGTTCTCGAGCATGACGTCCACGTTGAGCGTCTGGCCAGCGTAGTATGTGTCCTTGTCAGTCCAGACTGTTAGCCTTGGGCCAGAAGGCGCCGTCGGAACTGCCATCGCAAGCCCCGGATCACCAAACAGCACGAAGGTCTCGACTATCTCGTCAAAGTAACTCGCATAGCCCGCCTGAGCATAGCCTCGCACCTTGGCGACTGTCGTGGCGGCCCCTAGATAACAGTCGAGATCGTAGAATACGGACTCAAAGAACGCTCTGGCCAGGATCAGGTGGTTCGACGGAGTATCAACGCTCGTCGGTGCCCAGGACGCAATCGCGCCCTTGCCCGCAGCTTGCGCAAAAACATCGCCGAGACAGGCCGTGCTATTCCACATTGGGAAGAACCCATTCAGGCAAGTCAGCATGATTACAAAAGGCATCTTGTCTTCGTTCTCAAGCTGACCGATATCGCCCGAATCAAACATTCCCTTAGCCCACCTGTTGACGTTCCCGTGCCCTGCATAGGTGAGCAGCAGGCAGCCCTCATTGATACTCGACATAATCGCCTGATTGGCGCTCTCCGACGAACCATAGTCGTTGTAGTTGATTTGGGTGGCAGAATAATCGTCAGGAAGAAAGCCCGTGCCCAGCTCATCGTTGATCGCGACAGAAGCACTCTCGTTGTCAGCGACAAACAACACCCGATGGAGCCAATCGCCGCTGGCCTGACCGTTATCGTAGGCCTGTATCTTGGCCAAAGCGTCATCAACGTCGCTCGCGCGCTTGGCGCATATCCGCCCGATATTCATGTCCGGCAAGATGTCCGAGCCATCCACGCAGACAAACCAGTTGTCGCCCGGCGTCTCGCCGATCCGTCTGGGATCAGGGTCGGTATGGACGTGCGTCGGCACGAAATCCACCTCGTGTCCGATCCTGTTCTTATAGTCCATGTTCGCATCGCCGACTAGCAGCACGTCAGTCGGAGGAGGTGGAGAGAAACTCTCATACGCATACTCAAGAAAATCCTTGATCGCTTCCGGGCTCTTGACGCCAAAGTTGAACTCGTCATAGATCTCCTCCACGTCAGCGACCAGCACCGCCTCGCCCTTTGCGGCGTGGTGTTGGGCTATCCCCTGAGCCGCCTCGAGAAAATTGGCGTGTGAAATGATGATGTAGTCCGCTCGCTTATTCGGCGATTTCAGCAATGACGGGACGTCGAGGGTAAGCGATAAGCCAGTCTTGAGCACGGAAGTGTCAAGAACTACATATCTTCTGGTCGGGCTGGCGTCATCCTCAAACCTGACGAGGTAGCCGCCTCCGTCAGCCTCGACAGACGCGTTGGCCAGATACCGGACAGCCAACGGGTCAGTTACGTCGAAGACCAGAATATCGTCCGACGGGAAACCGCTAACTTGAAACTCCGTCCGGCCCGTCTCTTGCGGGCTGAATGTGAGGATGCCCTCTGTCGCCACGAACGTTGCGAGGAAGGTTACTTGAACGTAGTTGAGATAGAGTTGGTCAAGGAGTGTTAGGTCGCCAGGGTAGTTGATCTTGAGCTCATTGCGCCCCTTTGCTAGCATCGACTGCGGCCCACTAACGCTTTGGACGAACTTGATCTGTCCGTTCCAGGTCTTGTCATCGATAATCTGGTCGTTCAGGATTACCTGAGTGTGATGGTCAGGGTCAACACCCGTAACGTCAGTCTTGCCCCGGAACTCGGCAACGAACGTTGCGTCAAAAGGCTCGGATGAACGATTGTAAGTATCTAACTGAAAAACCTCCGTGTCCGGCGCGGTTACTTTGCTATAAAAATAGTGGTCCTCGCCCTTTCCGTTAGGAATGTTCTGCCAATAAACGTTATCCTGCTCGATGCGCAGCGTCTCGACGAAGGACGTGGCAACCTGCGCTGTGCCCGTCGGATGGGCATCAGATTCCTGCATCCTCGCCGCGCCGCTATCGTCAAAGAAAAGCCAGTAGATGTTATCGTTAGTGAACTCACTGTCAGGCGCCTCGCCCCAGAAGAGGATGTAGTCAGCGTCATCGAAGCTCCCATCTCCGCCGTCCTCAAGAATTATCGGGACCTCATGGCCGAGGTTTTTTAGGCTTAAATTGGCCACATCGATCGTAGAAAGGTCAATGCCTGCCCCGGATAGGTCGGCGCCAGTCAGTCTGTAAACCCCGTCCTCGCTCACTGCGATCTTGTATCTGTCCGAGGCGTCCAAAAGTGGAGTTGGGACGGGCGCCGACGCGTCTTGAACCAGAAGAGGCCTGACGTCCTGGGGGTTTGCGACGCAAGTCTTGACGGCGTTGACCATTCTCTCGGAAGGGCCCGTTTCGGAGTGCAAGACGCCCGCCATCCTGCCATCTGAGTCGCCCGGCAGCACATCAAAGAAGACCTTGAACGTCGCCCGCCTCAGCACTCGAAGCTCGCTCGAGACGGGATTGAACCTGACGGGGAAGACCATAACGCGAATGATCGGCTGGCCCCGGAAGACGCCGAAGAACTCGGCCCTGACAAACGCGTCTGGATAATACGCGTCGGTTGCATACTGCCTTTCGTCCAGCTCGAAGCGAGGCTCAATGACTGTTGTATCACCGGTCTCAACCTCGACGTACTGAAAACACGGGACCACGCGAAGATCGAAGAACTGCTCCTCCTGAACTGACTCGCAGCGCGCAAAAGGCTTGCATTCGGCGGGAACTGCGAGCAAGAAGCCCATAAACGGCACGTCGGGCTCTGCTGGTTTGGCGATGCTCTCGCAGCCAGCGACCTTCACAGTATCAAACATACTGCTCTCGTGCTCTTGCCAGCTGAACGTCGGGCTGGGCGACTCAAAATCGATCAGGAAGTAGTTGTCGCCGCTTTCCCGAACGACCACCTCCGGAGCCTGGGAGCAAAAAGCCGAATCCCCCAGCGCCACAATGAGCGAGGCAGCCAGCAAAAAACAAAGATATGTTCTCGAAACGAAAGTGTTTTGCATATCTAAGCCCCTTTCGAGGTGCAAGTCAGATTACCGTTGGCTAGCCACTGGATACGGTTTCCTCGATCATGTCGATCATGTCGTCCAGCTTGCCGACAACCAGTTCGTAGCATTTGGTCTTGCGGACGATATCCGCCAGGGCGAGGTACATCTTTGTGACGCTTCCTTTGAACTGATTGGTCAATAGCGCCGAGCGCGCGCCCGTGCGCGACCTCGTCAGCAGCTCAAACATCGCCCTTGAATAGGGCATGGGCGTCAGGCGAGGAGTACCTGAGAAGTCAGGCTGAGCATGTTCGCCCTTAGCGGTGTCAAATATCAGGACATTATGTTTGTAGCAGACCTCCTCCAGCTTGGCGAGGACAGGATAGCCGCTCTGGACGCGGAAGCGGATTATCGGAAACTTCGCCTCGGAGGTATCGCCGGTAACCTCCGTGGACTCAATCCCGTCAACCGCCCTCATCTCGCTAAGCATCTTGTCCGAGACCTCACTGGTTATGAGATATAAGACCGCCGCTGAGGAGACCTGGGAGAAATCCTCATCAGCCGAGGGGACAAGGAAGAAAATGAACTTCGCCGGACAGGGCTCTGTGGCAAGCGCCCCCTTCAGCTCACCTATGTCTAACACGCGTTTGAAGCCGCCGCCGATCATTGGGATGGTATCGAGCCCCTCGAGGTCAATGCCCTTGAAAGTGTGCTTCACTCCC
>CAZKNE010000140.1:0-6084 GCA_964554005.1 uncultured bacterium
CCGCCATCTTGGTGGCACCTGAAACCGTGTCTCCCCTCATCCCTGGCTCTGTCTCCACAACTTTGAGGTTCACGAATATCGGAAGCTCCACCCCTGCCGGCCGATCCTTGTAGAACATCATCTTCACGTCAACGTTGTCCGGCATAAAGCCCCCGGCCTCGCCAACCACGTCTTCGGGAACCTCCACCTGCTCGTATGTCTCCGTATCCATGAAATAGTAAGCGTTATGCTCCTTATACAAGAACTGCATCTTCCGCTCGAACACCTCCGCCTCATTGAGCTTCTCACCTGCTCGAAATGTCCTGTCCAACACCGCCCCCGTGAACAGATGCTTCAGCTTCGTCCGAACGAATGCATGCCCCTTTCCCGGCTTTATGTGTTGGAACTCCACCACCGAGCAAGGGGTCCCATCAATCTCTATCTTAGTCCCAGGTCTCAGATCATTCGATGAGATCAATCCCAACCTCCTGAAATGTTATCTCGCTCACCACATAATATGATGCGTCTGCTCTGCACTAATGTCAAAACGTTCCGCAACATCAATCATAATTCAGAACGAAAAGCTCCTGAGAAAGCCCATCCGAAATCCGAACCGCTCCATCATCTGTAACAATAAAGTCATCCTCGAGGCGCAGCCCGCCCTTGCCAGGGAAATACATCCCAGGCTCTATCGTGGTCAGCATGTTCGTCTGAAGCTTGGTCTCTGATATAGGCCCAAGCTGCGGCGCCTCGTGCACTAGAAGTCCGATGCCGTGGCCCAGTCCGTGCCCAAACTTGTCCCCGTAGCCAGCCTCTTTGATCACGTCACGAGCGACGGCATCGACATGTTTGCCCGCGGCACCAGACACAGCTGCTCTCGCAGCTGCGTGTTGCGCTTTCTTCAAGATGGAAAACAGCTCTTGCTGCTCCGTGGTTGCCTCGCCGACCACGCAGGTCCGAGTGAGATCAGAGCAGTAACCCCCATATACTGCGCCGAAATCTACGATGACGAGGTCTCCGCGCCTGAACTGGTTGTCCGACGGCTTGCCATGAATCAGCGATGAACGAGACCCAGAACAGAGTATCGTCTCGAAGGAGGCCTTCTCCGCCCCGAGCTTGCGCATCTCGTGTTCAAGGTCCGCCGCAAGCTCGCGCTCTGTCCGGCCCCGGACATTCACCTGAATAAGCTTCAAAAAGGCCTCGATCGCTATCTCGCATGCCTTTTTGATAAGGTCTATCTCCTCCTTGGACTTCACAATCCGAAGGTTCTCAACGACTCCGTAAACGGGCTTCAACTCCACGCCCAACAGCGTGTTGGCGAGCCTCTGGTGCGAGGAGTAGAGCGTGTGGTCAGGGTCGAACCCTAGCGTCTTGACGCCAATATGCTTGATCGTCTCGCACAGAAAGTCGCTATACGTAACGCCAACTGGGAGCCTCTTTAGCGCAAAGCCCGTAACTTCCTGTTCCACCTGCTCGAAATAGCGGCCGTCCGTGATGATGAACGCCTCAGTCTTGCCAATCAAGACGATGCCGGTCGAGCCAGAGAATCCTGATAAATACCTCACATTGGGATTGCTAAGGGCGTCATTGTGCGATGCAAAAATAGCATCCAACCCCTGCCCGGCAAGCTCTGCTCGCACGCTCTTGAGCCGAGCGAGCGTTACTTTCTTACTCATAAAAACCTCCTTAGGGAAACTCAGATGTCCGCCAATTTGAAGCAGACATACTACGGTTGGCGCCTCTTGGCATCAAGGCGCAATTCAATCATACAAGGCAGCCGCGGGCTCGTATAATAGATCGAATGCCTCTATCCCAACGGGCTTGCTGATCGTGATCGATGCTTCTTTTTTTTCTTGCTCAGACCAAAAAAGGAAGCGCCTCAAACAATTGAGGCGCTTCCGGGAGGGTAACTATGAAAAACCGACAAGGCTCGATACTGGGCTGCCTGGTCAGTTGAAATAGTTGCTGCTCAGTCTCGCTCTCCCAAGTAATAGACCCTCATCGTATCGGCATAGGCCTGAGTGCCTGAATAGCGCCAAGCGGTGCCGATCAGGACCTCGTTTTCGGTGGCGGCATTGGAGTCGGCGCCATCGAGTATCTGGACCTCCACGCTGCCGCGCCTATACAGCGGGTTGCCGGCGATAGCGTTCGTCAACAACGTGCTGAGGTCAAGGACAACTGTCTGATGCGGTGGCAGGACGACGCCGTCAACGGGGTCAATTATGGTGATCGCGTTGGGTGCATCTGTGGTCTGGTAATCTGTGCCCGGCCACTCGTAGGCGCTTAGCCCCACCGTTGCTGAATAGCAGCAAGATGGGTTGAAGACCGCTATCTTGGTGCTGTAATTGTCGGCCTGGGCTACGGTGTAGTAGTTGTTCACCAAAACAGAGCGCGACGCCTGCTCGGTCAGGTCTGGCCACCTGTCGTTGTATTCTGCGACGCTCGGAGCATTGCCCATCAGGTTTACCGAGCTTGCGTAAATCCCGGTTGTAATGCCCTTCATGTGGGCTATGTATCCATAGAGCTCTGGGTTTGAGACCTCGATGGAGCCAACCAGGTTGATCAGGATACCGGGATCGCCCGTATCTCTGTCCGCCACGTCCCGGAGGTTCAGGACATATACCCCGTGAGGCGGGATATCGATGCACATCGACGCATTGGCGATGACAAGGCCTGCCTTGGGGCCATTCTCGTAGCTAGTAACGGAGCCGGCCGCCTCGTTGAAGTCGAACGAATAGTCGGATTCATAGAAGCGAAGCGCCGTTCTCTGAGACGTATCATAAGGATTCTTGAGGATTAGCCAGCTGGTCGAATCCAGCTGAGTGAGATCGAAATAAACACCCCACAGTCTATCGCCCCAGCAGATATTGCCGGTTCCTCTGTAGCTGAGGTTAATATCGCCCATATACATGGCATCGGTCACATCCCAGCCGTTCTCCTGACAATCGCCAGTGTCCTCAATGTCCTCCGGCCACCAAAGCTCCTCGCTGCCAGCGCCGCTCTCCTCAATTGTCCCATCGCCATTCTCGTCATCGAGAAGGCAGACCGCCATCCCCAGCGTAGAGCCAAGCGGCGTAGCGCAGCCTAGATACTCTATCGGAACGCGCATCTGAAAATGCCAACGCCCGGTCTTCCGTGCGTCTCCACTCGTGGCCATGTTCGGGGCAAATCCAGCTGCGTAGTCAATGCCGGCCGAGACCATGAAATTGTCCGGCCATGGGGCAATCATGTCGCTCTTATCCCAGTTGCCGGTGCACCATCCACTCCTATCTGCCGTAACGCTGCCCGTGTAAGTAATGTCGAACGCAACCATGAACGCACTATCTTGGATAAAATGAGCCTGCCCGGGGTCTGTATAATGGTCAGGATCGAAGTAGAACGCGATGTTACTCGCAGCACCGGAAGCCAGCGCCGCCTTATCGACCTCGAGAGCAATGTAGAGATAGGTGGCGTCATTCATCGCCCAAACGGTGGCGACGTAATGATCGTTGGCCTCGTAACCCACAAACGCGATCTCCTGTCCCGCCGAGCGGCCTTGGTCGCTGTCGAGCCAGGATGTGCCGTCTAGACTGAACGGCCAATCGATCGTCGCCGCATTGGGGTCATACATGGGGTCCGTCTGAGGCAGAGTGCTATCGCCCTCCTCAGGTATCGAGCCTTCATACCCGGCGTTGTGGCTGCGCGCATCGTAGGTTGAACCCCAGATACACTGGATGGGGAACATCCCGCCATGCCGAACCTCGACATCATCTCTCAGCAAAGCCTTGGGCTGATAGGTCGTAGCCTTCTGCAAAGCAGAATGAGTGCCCAGGCCCACCGGCTCGAAAATGCTCCCAGCCAGACCGATATTGACCGCTGCGACAAATGCAATACAGGCAACCAGCACAACAGTTGCTCTTCTCATTAAGAGCCCTCCTCAAAGTTTCAAAATGACATTCCACCACTGCTTAGCCAGCAAAAAGCAAGCAACAGAGCAAGATATCTCAGACTGTCTCCATTAGCCTGGCGTAAGAATAAGCTACCAAAACAAAGGCTGTCAATAGCTTTTCCAACCGCCTCGGCACACTCTTTTTTTAGGTGAACTCCAAACCCCAAAGCTATCAAATTACCAACTTATGATAGCCAACAGTATCAATAAAGCAAGGGCGAAATCAAGCTCGCTGACCACGGCACTACTCGCTCCGCAAGACCCCAGCAATCGCCTTCAAAAGATCAAGCGCTGAAACTATTCCCACCAACTTCCTATCTCTGGCCACGGGAACGCGATGAATCCCCTTCTCAGCCAGCAACGAGGCCAACTCCGCAACGCCCATATCCTCGCTGGCGATGACGACGTGCTTGGTCATTATGTCCTCAACCCAACGAGGCGCATGCCCATATCGCGCCTGCGGCCCACCCCCTAACTCAGGCGAGGCGCTAAACAGATCGAAGATGTCCTCGTAGTCTTTGCTGCCGATTCGCGTGCGGAGCTGCGATAAAGTGAGGTCTGTCTGTGAAACGATCCCGACGATTCGCCCATCATCGTTCACAACAGGCGCTCCTGTTATGTTGTGCTCGGCCAGTATCCGGCCGAGCGCCTTCAGGGACGTTGATGGCGACACGGTTACTACGTCCGGCGTCATAACATCCTTGGCCTTCAGGCCACCTAATTGTGACTCACTCAACTCTCGCTCCCAGCACGTCTGCAAAATGCCTCAGCGCCCACTCGTGTGAATCCTTATCGAACGATGCCACGCAGTTCTTAGGCACGATCACCTCGAACCCTCTGACTCTGAGCCCGGCCACGGTGTAAAGCACACAGATATCCGTGCACACGCCGACTACATAAACCATCTGCGGACCAATACTATCGAGAATGCCCGAAAGTTCAGTCTTGAAAAAAGCATCGAGCGTCCGCTTTCTGACGATGTGTCCAGCAAACCCATCAAGCTCCGATATTACCCGCGACTGCTCGGTGCCCTCAACGCAGTGCGGAGGGAACATCCTAAACTCCGGATCGTCCTTGGCGTGACTGTCGCAGACGAAGACCCTCGCCGCATCGGGTTTAGATACGATGAGATTTAGGACATTCGGAATGATAGCTCTCGCCTCATCTCCACAGTAGAGCGGGAATCCGGGCTTCAGGAACCCGTTTAACATGTCAACGATGACGATCGCATCCTTTGCCGTGCCCAAAGCCACACTCTCCAGCAGCTATCTTCCTTATATATAAGGACAACTAGGGCAAACATACGCCGAAGACATGCTGAAAGTCAAAATCAGCGGCAGTTCCTAATTGACTGCCTCGTGCCCCGACGCATAGAAGACATGCGAAATAAAGATGGCCCACCTCAATGATCTCCCTGTCTGAGGAGGCTTGGGAAGGGGCAGCTGCACGCCATTTTGTCGAAGGGTAACATCAAGCCTCATAAGGTCAGTTACTACCTTAAGAGGAGAGACCCGTAGTTTGCCGAGAAGATGGCGAATGTGCTTTGCGTCTATAAGCAGGTGACGATACACAGGTTATCGGGGGCTGAACGAAGTTCTACGACGGTTTCATACGATGAAAAGCCTGGGATTCAGGCGATCAAGAACATCGGCGCCGACCTGCTGCCGGTTCCGGGCAAACATGCAACGATTGGCCGAGATTGCCAATACAGGCGTTTGGGAACGGTATCGCTGCTGGCGGGGATTGATCTTCATACTGGAGAGGTGATTCCTCTGGTTCGCGAGCGGCATCGCAGCCGAGAGTTCGTGGAGTTTCTTGGCTTGCGGGACGAGAAGTATCCGAGGCAATGGGAGATTCGGGTTGTTTTAGACAATCATTCCTCGCACATATCGAGGGAACCGCAAGCTTACTTACGGAATACTCCGAAACGGTTCAAGTTCGTGTTCACGCCGACCTCAATGATCTCCCTGTCTGAGGAGGCTTGGGAACATGATCGAGGTTCTCTTCAGCAAGATGGCTCGCTCTTTCCTTCGGCACATTCGGGTTCAGTCGAAAGAAGAGCTAATTGAACGGATTCACCGTTGGATTGAGCAGATGAATGAAGAGCCTGTTGTCTTCCGCTGGCGATACAAAATGCACGAAATCTCACTCACTTGAATCCTATGCTATTAACAGAA